>CAZBKX010000137.1:0-6493 GCA_964492535.1 uncultured Rhodoferax sp.
CGCGTGTTGTGACACTTGTCCAGCACCCGCCAAACCTCGGGCCCTAATCCCAGCGTGTGCGGCAGCACCTGAAACACGATGTACCGGTTGCCTGCGCGATAACCCATGCGGCGCAGTGCCGCCAAGCTCAATGAGTGGGCGGCGTTGTAGGCCAGATCAAATTGGCTTTGAAGTGCCAGCGTGGCGTTGCGCGCGTCCTTCAGCCGGGCTGCACCGCTGCGCAGCAAACCGGCAAATTCGTTTGCGTCCGGTGCTTCTTTTTGCAGCGGTTTGCCGGGGCCGCACAGGTTGTCAAGCGGGTTGGGCATGGAGTTGCTCCTCGTTGCCCATGAGCCATATCTTGGGTTGCTGCAGCACGCGCGTGACAAACGCGTTGTCCAGGTTGATGCGCTTGGCCAATTCAGCCGGCGTGTACAGCGTCGGGTTGACCTTGCGGCCCAGGGTGGTGGTGGCACCCTCCAGCGCGCCGAAGACGTCGGCATAACCCAGTGCTGCGCTCACGATCATCACGTCAATGTCGCTGTGCGCGGTGTCCTGCTGCTTGGCGACAGAGCCGTAGACAAACGCCAGGTCAATTTGCGCGGCGAGCGGCGCCAAAGCGACCTTCAGTACATCAGCCAGCCCCATGGTCTTGAGCACCAGAGAGCGCAGCTCTGCGAACACCGGTGCATCCGCGTTGGCCTGGTAATGTTTCTGATTGCCTTGCTTGGTAACCGTGAGCAAACCAGCCTCGGACAACGCCGCCAGTTCACGCTGCACGGCCCCCGTGCCCGACTGCGCCAGTGCAATCACCTCGTTGGCGTAGAAACTGCGACCCGGGTTGCCATACAACACCGCCAGCACGCGCTGCCGCCCCTTGGGGAAGAGTGCGTCGGCCAGACTGCTTGTGTTCTTGTTGTTGCTTGAAATACCCATAATGGGGTTGATAATACCTTAAATGGGGTTTTTATAGTGCAAAGATGTTGACCGAGGCGCAATCTCGCTGCGCTTGGTCTCACGCATCAGAATTTATATAGTTTAGGCCTCTGCAAGCCGTCCTATAGGTGCAAGAAGCTACTAATAATGTAGCGAAATAAGTCAGTTGCTATCGCCGACTGGCTCCTCACCTAATCCGGTGCCTTCCCCTGAAGGTTCAGCCCGCGTTGTGCGAACTGCTTGCGGACTTGGGTTTGGCGCTTGGCGCCGAGACGCCAAAGGCATCCGCCAGCCGTTGCGTCTGCTTGGCAGATTGCTCCAATGCCTTGCGCAATGCCTTAACTGCACACCCATACAGCCCTCACCTGCGCAGATGCGGCGCACGCTGTTCTGCTCGAAGTCGCCTCAGGCGTTGCCGGCTGCAAAGCAGCCTTTGCGGCCATGGGGGTGTCGGCTGGCGACATTGAGCGGCTGGCGCACTACATTGATGGCGACAGGCTGCGTCGTCAACGGAAAGAATTTTCGTCCTGATCGTCAGTACAAGCCATCGGAGGTGCCTCTCGGGTCACAATTTGGAGTCTACGCTGGACTGCAGTCATTGCCACAGCGGCGGGCACGTGAGTGATGTTAGCGCCCCGCAATGGCCAGCTGCCAGACCAGCCCCAACACGGCACAGCCCGCAATCACCGGGATCACCCCGACCTTGAACCGGAAGATGGCCGTTGCGGCCACCAAGCCGATCGCCAGGGATGCCCATTCAAATGGTGCCGAATAGCCCTGCGGCCACAACACGTGAACCAAAAAGAACAGCGCAAGGTTCACGATCACTCCCACCACCGCCGCCGTGATGCCCGTGAGCGGTGCTGTGAACTTGAGGTTGCCGTGGGTGGACTCGATCAGGGGCCCGCCCAGCAACACGAACAGGAAGGACGGCAAAAAGGTAAAAAACGTCACCACCGTGGCCGCCACCGCGCCGGAAAAAAACAGCGACTCCACACCAAAAATCGCCTTGGTCCAGCCTCCGACAAAGCCCACAAACGACACCACCATGATGAGCGGCCCCGGCGTGGTCTCGCCCAGCGCCAGCCCGTCGATCATCTGTGCCGCCGTGAGCCACTGAAACTGGTCCACAGCCCCCTGATACACATAGGGCAAGACAGCGTAAGCGCCACCAAAGGTCAACAAGGCCGCCTTGGTGAAGAACCAGGCCATTTGCGTGAGCACGGCGTCCCAGCCACAGGCAAAGGTCAAGCCACCGATGGCCATGAGCCACAAGCCGACGCACACGCTCAAAACCCGCCCTGCCCGCGTCCAACTGAACACAGCGTGGGCGGGCGTGGGGGTGGCATCGTCAATCAAGGCGGGCCCAAAGTTTTTGGCAAGTGCGCCATGACCTGCCCCCCCCACTGCAAATTGCTCTGGTTTGAGGCGCCCACCCAGGTACCCCACCACGCCAGCCGATAACACGATCAACGGAAACGGCGCGTTCAAACCATAAATACCAACAAACGCGGCAATCGCAATGCCCCACAACCAGCTGTTTTTGAGCACCCGCGAGCCAATGCGGTGGGCCGCCGACACCACAATCGCCGTCACCGCCGGCTTGATGCCATAGAGCAAGCCCGCCACCGCCGGCAGGTCGCCAAACGCCAGATAGACCCAGGACAAGCCCACCAGAATAAACAGCGACGGCAGCACAAACAGGCAACCCGCCACCAGGCCGCCCCAGGTGCGGTGCATCAGCCAGCCGATGTAGATGGCCAACTGCTGTGCCTCCGGCCCGGGCAGCAGCATGCAGTAATTCAGGGCGTGCAGAAAGCGCTTTTCAGAAATCCAGCGGCGCCGCTCCACCAGGTCGTGGTGCATGAGGGCAATTTGCCCGGCGGGCCCGCCAAAGCTGATGAAACCCAGCTTGAGCCAGTACCAGAAAGCTTGAGCCAGCGTGATGGCGGGCGGGGAATCGGTGGCTTGGGTCATGACCCAATTTTCACCTATCCCGCCGCACCAGCACGCAGCGACGCAGCCCGACCCGGCGCGGGGCCTAGAAACTGACCTGCAGGCCCAGCTTGACACTGCGTCCCGGCAAGGGTGATTTGCCGGGCGCGGTCTGGGTCAGGATGGAACTGGCGGAATAGGCCAGCTCATTCGTCAGGTTGTCCAGTCGCGCAAACCACAGCAGGTTGGCCGCACCCGCTCGTGCGCGGTAGGCCAGGGACGCATTCCACAGCGTATAGCCACCGGTGCTCAGCGCCTCTGCAGGCACATGGGTTTGAGCGGCAGAGCGGCTCGCACCCATGCGGGCACTCCACGGGCCTTGGGTCAACACCAGAGTGGCGCCGACGCGCGCCGGAGCAATGCGGGCCAGGGCCTGGCCGGTCTGGGTGTTGAGGGCGCGCACCAAGTCACCGCGCAGCTCCAGGTCTACCGTGCGGGCGCCACTCTGCAGACGCACATTGCCACTCGCCTCCAGCCCTTTGAACCGGGCCTGCGTCTGGGTGTAGAGGTACTCGGGCAAGTCGTCTTGCACGCTGCCGGAGGCGTTCAGGGCAATGTAGTTGTTGAAGCGGTTGAGAAAGGCGCTGACCCCGAAACGGTTGGCGCCGGCCTTCCAGTTCAAACCCACATCCAGGTTGGTGGACTGCTCCAGTGCCAGCTCGGAGTTGCCTAATTCATAGGCATTGGTCGCCAGGTGCGGGCCGTTGGCAAACAGCTCATAGTCTTTGGGCGCCCGCTCCGAATAAGCCAGGTTACTGCTGACCTGCCAGCCCGGTGCCACGTTCCACAAGGCCCCCAGCGCGTAGCTGCCGGGCGTGAAGCTGCGGCTGGCCGGAGTGAACCGGTCTGCCGTGGGGTTACCCAGGGACTCGACCTTGACCGATTCCACGCGGGCGCCAAAACTCAGCCGGCCCCAAGTGGTAGGCAGTTCTTCATGCACAAACACGGCGTTCTGGCGGGTTTGGCTGTGGGGCGCAAAGGCCTCTTCGCCGTCGGCAGAAAAGCGGGTGCTATCCATCTGCAAACCCACCACACCGTCGAGCACGCCCAGTTTGGCGTGACGCGCTTGCAGGCGCACATCGGTGCCGCTGCTTTTGAACACGGTGCCCGTCTCAGCCCCCTCAAACTCGGTGTGCTCATACACCGTGCGGCCCAACTGACCCTTGACGCTTTGCACCCACCCAGTCAAGCCACGCACCTCGCCCTCCACGGCGTAGCGTCGGGAGGCCATGCCGATGGTCACTTCGTCCTCAGCCACCGTGCCGTAGGTGCTCTTGAAGTCGCTGACCGAGGCGCCGAGGTAGCCTTGACTGAAAAACACCGAGCCACCCACCGCCCCGCCCCGACTCTGGCTGGCCGAATTGCAGATCTTGTTGGCTGTTGCGGGCGCACCCGGCTTGCTGCAGGCCAGTTCCACCGGCACCGACACATCGTCGCTGCGCCGGTCAAACACGTCGGCATGCAGGGTGTAGCGGTCGCTCCCCCCCTCCAACAACAGCCCGGCGCCCTTGCCTGCGTTGCCGCTGCTCAGACCCAGATCGACCTTGCCACCCACCCCGCCCCGGGCATCAAACAAAGGCTCGCGCGCAATGCGGTTGTCAATCACATTGACCACACCGCCCACCGCGCTGCCACCGTACAGCAGGGCACCGGGTCCGCGCAGCACTTCAATGCGCTCGATGCTGATCGGGTCGCTGGTCGATGCATGGTCGTAGCTCAGGCCGGACGCGTCCACCACGGCGCCGCCGTTGTTCAGGATGCGGATGCGGTCACCGTCCAGGCCCCGAATGATCGGGCGGCTGGCGTTGGGGCCAAAGTAGGTGCTGCTGATGCCGGGGGTGCCGTCCAGCGTTTCACCCAGGGTGGATTGAGCGCGCAGCAGCAGCGCCAGTCCCGAGAGTTGGGCCACGGGGGCTATGCCGTCGACATTGCCCAGCGGATTGCCCGTGACAGTCACGGGGGCCAACGTAGCCTGGGCAGAGGTTTGAGCGATGGCCGGGGCAGCAGCCAGTGAGCCCAGTGAAATGAGGGCGAATGAGATTTTTTTCATGAAAGGTCCGTTGAATCAAGAGCAAGCCGCAGGCTCACGCCTCCAATCCGGGGGCGAAGCGCAGCTGGGGAAAAGCGAAATTCAGCGAGCCAGCGGGGGGGCACGCGCCTGAAAATGCGCATACCAGAGTGCCCGTGCCGGACCCGCGAGAACCGTTAAAACAAAAGACCTGAGGTCCAGCGGCAGGGCCAGCACAGACCCCTGCACCAGCGCATCGCCATGGCTGCACTGGTCATAGAAGCGGCACTGTGGGCTGCCACCTGTACCGTCATGGCCGTCATGCGCTTCGTGGCCGTCCTGAGTTCCATGCCCGCTAAAAATCTGTGCCGCCAGGTTGGCTGAGGCGCCGTGGATCTGCCCGTGCACAACGCCATGCCAAAGCCCCAGGCTCTGGCTCAGCAGCAGGGCCAGCATCAGCAAGCCGAGCGCCCGCAGCGCGCGCGGCGTCCTGAACAATCTGCGGTCAACCACCCTGGCCGGCCCTATTTCACGCTGACTGCGTCAACGATGCGGTAGTACAAGCCGTATTCATCGTCGGTCATCACAGAGAGGCGCCCCTCCACCACCACGGGTTCCATGGTGTATTTGACAGGGGTTTTGGTCTTGATCTCCACCATGCTCTCGGGGCCGCCGGGCACACAAAAGGAGCAAGTCAGGGGCACCGAACTGATCAAAAAGTGCTTTTGCTTTTCACCCGGCTCCAGCGGCATCATGAAACCCTGGATGCGCTGGGTCTTGTCCTTCAAAGCCAGCACAGCCGGGGGAAACACCGGGAACACGCGGTTTTTGACGATCCGGGTTTTCACATCGGTCAGCACCGACCAGGGCAACACATCGGTGCGCTGAGGCAAGGGGGCAAAGGGGCTGTTGGGGCTGTGTACGCCAGGGCCGCTGCCACCGGGCAAAGCGCCTTCAATGGGTGAACTCAGTTGCGCCAACCCCGCCATGGGCACCAGGGCCGCGCACAGCGCCGCCACAGAAACCGCCGACTGCATAAAACCAAACTTCATGGACACCCCCAGTGACAGATGGAATCGATCTTAGTGCGCGTGCTTCATGCCGCAAAACTTGCCAATGGCCAAGCCCTTGCAGGCGGCCTGCAATTCTTTGTTGCACACGTCTTCTTTTTTGCCGGACTCCAGGCACTTGGCGGCCGCCTCGTGGGCTGTGGCCATGGCGCGGTGGCGGGCCACGTCTTCTTTTCGCTCCTTGTCACCATGGACCTCGGATGCTATTTATAAAGTAGCGAATAAGGCAATGGATACGCCGGCCAGAAGCAGTTTTTTCATAAATTTACCCTCTTAAACGTTAAAGAACCTGATTTACCTGGATTGAAGAAGTTCAAACACACGCACCCGGTAGGCCCCCAGCGCTGGCAGTGCAGCGGCTGCCAGTGACACCCCCAGCGCCAGTGCCGGCACCACCCACAACTCAAGCGGCCAGACCAGGCCGCCAATCAGAAGCGAGTTGTCCAGCGACAGCATCCAGCCAATGAGCGCGGCCATGCCCTGCCCACCCGCCACGCCCAAGACC
>CAZBKX010000138.1:0-4500 GCA_964492535.1 uncultured Rhodoferax sp.
ATCGTTACGGCCTGCATCTTTGTCGTTTAGAAACTTACGACCCCCGATCACTCGGGCGCCGCTTCTTCGTGCTACCAAGGCGCATGGACAACTCCTTGGACGGGACTTGAACCCGCTAGCTAAATTGCTGTTACTGCGAACGTCTGACCCCCATTGGCTGCAATCATTTGGCGGGCAGGATGAACCGGGTGGTGAGCAGACTGCCCAGCCCGAATTGGTCCAGCAACTCGCGCAGACGCTGGGCTGCGGCGCGCTTGGGCTGGCCGGTGCGGCGGGCGATGATCAGCTCGTTTTTCATGCTGTGCTCCCAACCCACCAGCTCGGTGACGGTGACTTGGTAGCCCCAGGCCTCCAGGTACAAGCAGCGCAGCACATTGGTGATCTGGCTGCCCATCTCGCGCGTGTGCAGCGGGTGACGCCAGAGCTCGGCCAGCGGGGTGCGGTTCAGGCTGAGGGCTTTGCCGGCATTCAGGCTGCGCGCTATTTCAGCCTGACAGCAGGGCACCAACACCATGAAGTTGGCTTGTTTTTGCAGCCCGAACGAAATCGCATCGTCGGTGGCCGTGTCGCAGGCATGCAAGGCGGTGACCACGTCAATGCGGGCCGGCAGCTCTGCCGCGTGGGCCGATTCAGCCACGGTCAGGTTCAAAAACGACATGCGATCAAACCCGAGCCTCAAAGCCAGCTCCCGCGACTTTTCCACCAGCTCGGGGCGGGTCTCGATACCGTAGATATGGCCTGCAGCCATTGCTTTGAAGAACAGGTCATAAATGATGAACCCCAGATACGACTTGCCCGCGCCATGGTCCGCCAGCGTGATGCCGCCCTCCCCGCCTGCTGCAGCAGGCAACTCCAGCAGCAGCTTCTCGATGAACTGGAACAGGTGGTACACCTGCTTGAGTTTGCGGCGCGAATCCTGGTTGAGCTTGCCCTCCCGGGTAAGGATGTGCAGCGCCTTCAGGAGTTCTATGGACTGACCGGGCCTGATTTCAGGCGCAATGGATTCCTCAACGGTGGGTTTGGTCTTGGCACCGGAGGTGCGAAGGTCAGTTTTTTTGGTTTTCATTGTTCTTTTTTGCAGGGACTGGTTCGACCCACATTCAGTGCGGCCCAGCCATCCAACCCCAAGCGCTCCAGCGTGGCTATATTGCGCTCGAAAATCGACTCAGCCTCAGGAAACGCCGCCACGGCGCGGTCAATGCTGTCTTCGCGCAGCAGGTGCAGCGTGGGGTAAGGCGAGCGATTGGTGTAGTTGGTGATGTCGTCGGCGCGGGTGCCGGCAAACTGGTACTGCGGGTGCAGGCTGGCGATCTGGATGACGCCATCCAGGTCCAGATCAACCAGTGCCCGGTCGGCCAGTACCAGGAAATCATTGAAATCCAGAAAATCATCCAAACAGCCGGTCGCTATCAAAAGTGTGGTGTCTATATCAATAGAATCGCCGGCCACCAGCTGATTTAGCTCAAAAATCAGGTCCTCCAACAGCGCCTGCGTTGTGCGGGCCTGGCTCACGGCGTAGTGGACTTGCCCCTTCACCTCCACGCTTTTGGCAAACGGGCACAGGTTCAGGCCGATCACGGCCCGCTCCACCCAGGCGCGGGTGTCTGCAATCACCACTTGCATGTCGGGGGGCGTGTCGTCCTTATACAAAACGGCTCTCCTGGCCGACCACCAGCTTGGCTAGCTCGTCCAGCACCGAGGTCTGGATTTGATCGGCCCGGTACTCGGTATTGACGATCGCAAAACTCTGCAAGTTGGCCAATCTGAACACCAGTTTGGCCGCGAGATGGTCCATGGTGACGGTGATGCCGGCGCGAGCCTGCGTGATGTAGTCGAAGCGAATCGCCTGCAAGGTGTTTTTCTCAGGGTGGCGGACGCTGACGCGCTCGTGCTTGACGTTGCCTGCTGCCAGGCGCGCCTCAATGCGCTGCAGGTCCGGAGGGAAATTGGCGCTGGCGGTACCGCCCACAGGGGCAATGCTTTGGGGCACCACGGTCCAACTCAGGGCAATGTAGTCGGTCACCTCCTGATCGAGCAGCTTTTTTTTTCGGCTGTCAGCCCGGAAGTCGGTCAACTTCATCACCGGCCACTGGGTCTTGCCATCCAGACTCAGTTTTGGGCCCGGTGGCTCGATGACGTTGAGTTGCTTGGCCAACTCGGTGATGTAAAACCAGGCCGTTTTGGCCGCAGCCTCGGTCAGCCGAATGTTCTCCAGCGTGTGAATTTGCTCCACACTTTGCTCGGACTGCAAGGCACTGGCATGCGATTTAAGTTGGTTGAGAAAACTCACTGGGACTCCTGGGCGCTACTGGCTTGTCTGACTTCTAGGGCTTGTCTGATACGCGACCGAATTTTACGGCGCTGGAGCAGGCCTGGCAGGCCCGCATCATGACCTCTGCCCGTTCACGCCAGCAACTGCTGCCCGGTCAAGCGCGCGTGCTCCCGCCCGGCAAAGCGATCGGTCATGCCGGCAATGTAGTCAGCGACCACGCGCGCATACGCGCTGGCGTCATCGGCAACATCGCCCAAGCGCGCGGCTCTCGCCTGAAAGCTCTCCGGCATGTCTTGCGGACTCTGAAAGTAAGCCGCAAACAAGTCGCGCACAACCTGTTGCGCCTGCCCGGTGGTGTGCATCACTTGGGGGTGGCGGTACAACTGGTGTAGTAAAAAAGATTTGAGCGCCGTCGATCCGGCCCGCATGTCCGCGCTGAACTGCAGCAGGGGCGCCATCTGGCGTATCTCGTCCACGCTCTGGGGTCGGGCTGCGGCAATCGCTTGCCCGGTGGAGTCGATCACGTCATACACCTGGGCGCTGAGCATGCGGCGAATGCTCTCGTAGAGCAGGCGCCGGCCCTGGCTTTTGTCACCCAGCAGGGGGAACTCCTGCAGTGTCTCGCGCCGGAAGTCATCAAACAAGGCCACGTCTTGCAGTTGCTCCAGCGTGATCAGCCCGGAGCGCACCCCGTCGTCGATGTCGTGCGCGTTGTAGGCAATCTCGTCGGCCAGATTGCACAGCTGCGCCTCCAGGCTGGGTTGGGTGCGATCCAGAAAGCGCCGACCCACGCCACCCGGCTCGGCGTCCTCCAGCGCTTGGGCATGCAGGCGTGAACAGTGTTTGAGAATGCCCTCGCGTGTCTCAAAGCTCAGGTTCAATCCATCAAATTGGGGGTAGCGCGCCTCCAGGTGATCCACCACCCGCAGGCTTTGCAGGTTGTGCTCAAAGCCGCCAAACGGCGCCATGCACTCATTGAGCGCATCTTGCCCGGCGTGGCCAAAGGGCGTGTGACCCAGGTCGTGCGCCAGCGCGATGGCCTCCACCAGGTCTTCATTTAGCTGCAATGAGCGCGCCATGGAGCGCCCGAGTTGGGCAACCTCCAGCGAATGCGTCAGGCGGGTGCGAAACAGGTCGCCCTCATGGTTCAGGAACACCTGGGTTTTGTACACCAGCCGCCTGAACGCCGTGCAATGCACAATGCGGTCGCGATCACGCTGGTACTCGGTGCGCGTGGGTGCGGGGGCTTGCGGGTAGCGCCGGCCATGCGATTGGGCCGGATCGCAGGCGTAGACAGCCAGCATCATGAATTAATGACAAAACAGCCGAAATCCGGCGTATCACAAGGTTTTATACAACTTATTTTTATAGCATTCATTCGCAACACTGGTCAATCACCTCGCGCACCAGCGCATCGGGCGCGCTGCGCACCACGGCGTTACCGGGCCCGTCAATCAACACAAACTTGATTTCACCGTCCTCTGCCTTTTTGTCCACCCGCATCAGCTCAAGGTAACGACCCGCGTTGTCGGCGTCAGAGAGTTTGGGCCCGGTCACCGGCAAACCGGCCCGCTGAATCAGTGTTGTCAGCCGGGACACAAACGCGGCGTCCACCAAGCCAAGGCGCAGCGACAAATGGGCCGCCATCACCATGCCGCAGCCCACGCCCTCGCCATGCAGCCACTCGCCATAGCCAAGACCCGCTTCAATGGCGTGCCCAAAGGTGTGGCCAAAATTGAGGATGGCACGCAGCCCGGCCTCCCGCTCGTCCTGCCCCACGACCCAGGCCTTGATTTCACAACTGCGCTTGACGGCATGCGCCAGCGCGGAAGGCTCGCGCGCAACCAGCGCGTCAATATGCGCCTCAATCCAACTCAAAAACGCCACATCGGCAATGGGCCCGTATTTGATGACCTCGGCCAGCCCGGCGCTGAGTTCCCGCTGAGGCAGGGTCTTGAGCACATCCAGATCACACACCACCTTGAGCGGCTGATAGAACGCGCCAATCATGTTTTTGCCCAACGGGTGATTGATGCCGGTCTTCCCCCCCACGCTGGAGTCCACCTGCGCCAACACGGTGGTTGGCACCTGGACAAAAGGCACGCCCCGCATGAAGGAGGCAGCCGCAAAACCGGTCATGTCGCCCACCACCCCGCCGCCCAGGGCGATCAGGCCCGAGGTCCGGTCGGCGCCTGACTCCAGCAGGCGCCCCGCCATCTCCACGCAGG
>CAZBKX010000139.1:0-3290 GCA_964492535.1 uncultured Rhodoferax sp.
GGCCAAAGGCGAGTCCAGTGTTTGCTGCGTCATGGCATGGGTTGCAAACGCTTGCTGCAAGGCCTTTCGGGAGAGGTTTAAAAAACTCGCAGCCCGCTGGGTCAGGTGATCGGCAAAAGGCACACAGCGTTGCGCCAGCAGGTGCATATCGGGCAGTGGCAACGCAAGAAGAAAGGTATCTGCGCATGCCCGATAAGTCGCGGTCACGGCGCGACCCGCAAAAGCCGCGCTGACGGGGAAAAGATCTCCGGCGTCATATTCAAAAGCGCCGAGTTGATCGGCCAAGCCCCGGGTTCCGGTGACCGCGCCTTTGCGGACAAAAAACAAAGACTTCACTGGGCCGTCGGCGGGCCCAATGACAGGTTCGTCGGGTGAAAAATACATTTGGGTGCAGTGAGAAAGGAAGTACTCCACGTCCTCATCGCCCATTTGCGCAAACGGCGGGTGTGCCATCAACTCCTGGCGAAAATTATTCATCAGACTGGGCGAGGGCGTGCGGCCCTTGTCAACACCTGAGCGCGAATGTTTCGGGGTTTCCATGGTCTCAGTCTAGCGTTGGGGTTGCAATGCGGACATGCGCGATGGATGAATGCGCACACTTTTTTACCTAGGACTTTCCCTAGCAACACAGACGGTCGGGCTTGCTTGTCAGGCTGTTTGTGGCAGTAAGCCTGCTGTCAGTTTTCTCGGATTTACCAATGAGAACGCTCGGGTATCAATAGACGACTCACATCAATTTGACGCAACTGCCCTTATATCCTTTCTATTTATAGGGGTTACTCATCCGGAAGATTGATTCCTAGAATCCGCGGTGGTGTTGTATTTCCCCAAAGGAATCAGAAATCATGTTGTTGGCGGTGATCATTGCAAAAAGTCTGATTGAGTTATCGCTGATGTTCATTGTGGGCAGATTCCTTTTGGGGCTGCTGGCGGGGCCCAAACGCGACAGCAATGTTTTCTGGCAGTTGTTGGACGTGGCGTCCAAGCCGACCTTGTGGCTGACCCGCCGAGTCAGCCCCAAGCTGATACTGGATCAGCACATCCCCCTGGCGACAGCAAGCTGGTTGCTGATTGCCTGGGTATTTCTTGTGCAGACGAAGATTGATATCTGCCTTTCCATGGGAGCGGGTGCATGTCAATAGGCCTTATTCAAGCGACTGCGAAGCAAGACGTGGCGAGTCGTTGGACAGTTCTATGGTTGCGATGCAAAGCCAAGGGCTTGCTGGTTTTGGGGTTGCGCAACCAGGCCGACATGGTTTTCCGCGAAATGTTGTCGATGTCGCCCAACGATGTCCTGGCCATCAGCAGCTTGGGCTATGTGGCGCTCCAGAACGGGCGGATGCAGGACGCTCTCGAGTTTTTTGAGAGGCTGGTAGTTGTCAATTCCCAAGACGCCAACGCCCACTTCAATGTCGGCTTTGTTCAGGAAGCGATGGGGCGTAGCGAAGACGCTGAACGTGCCTTTCGCATGGCGCTTCGCATTGAAGAAAAAATGGATCGCGCCTGGTACGGCCTGGGTCTGGCGTTGGTGCGCCAGCGGCGATTTGAAGAAGCCCTTGAGGCATTCAAGCGCAACACACAATTGCAATCGATGAGTCCCTACGCGTGGTACCAGATGGCCCGGGTTCACATGGAATTGCATCAACCCGGCGAGGCACTGGCCGTGATGCGCCATCTGAACGGGTTCGAGCCCAAGGTGGCTGCCCAGTTGGAACGGGAAACCGGGTTGCGGTTGAGCGCGCCGCTGTAGTCCAGCTTCAAAGCACGGACCACGAGGCGACAAAGAGCGTAAGTAGGTAGATTCAATTTTTATTAGAAGGAGACATCGATGCAGCTCACTGACAAGCACCGGGAATACTGGGGCAAAAACTTAAAGATCACAGGGCTGTTGCTAGCCCTGTGGTTCTTTGTCACGTTCGTGCTGGGGTTCTTTGCGCGCGACTTGACGTTCAGCTTTTTTGGCTGGCCGTTCTCGTTTTGGGTCGCAGCGCAAGGCGCGCTGGTGGTGTATTGCCTGATTATTTGGTACTACGCCCGTTACATGAACAACCTGGATAAAGAATACGGCGTTGCCGAAGGAGAATCCGAATGAGTATTTTTGGTGGCGCTGGCCAGTCCCAAAGCCAGTTTAAAAGTTCCCTGAACAAGGTATTCATTTGGTACGGCGGGGGCTTTGCGGGCTTCGTGGTCGTACTGGCCGTCCTCGAGCAAATAGGGATGCCCAAGGAGTACATCGGCTATGCCTTCCTGGCTGCCACTGTGCTGCTGTATGGCGGCATCGGCGTGATGAGTCGCACCAACGACGCCGCAGAGTACTACGTTGCGGGCCGTCGTGTGCCGGCCATGTACAACGGCATGGCCACCGGCTCCGACTGGATGTCTGCAGCGTCTTTCATTGGTATGGCCGGAACCTTGTACCTCACTGGCTACGGCGGTTTGGCCTTCATTCTGGGCTGGACCGGCGGCTACTGCCTGGTGGCCTTGTTCCTGGCGCCCTACCTGCGCAAGTTCGGCCAGTTCACCATTCCTGACTTCCTTGGTGCGCGCTACGGCGGCAACATGGCGCGACTGATTGGTGTGTTTGCCGCCATCCTCGTGTCGTTTGTTTACGTGGTCGCACAGATCTTTGGTGTTGGTCTGATTACTGCCCGTTTGACTGGTTTGTCCTTCGATGTGGGCGTTTATGTGGGTCTTGCCGGCATTCTGGTCTGCTCGTTCCTGGGAGGCATGCGGGCGGTGACCTGGACCCAGGTGGCGCAGTACCTGATCCTGATTGTGGCCTACATGATTCCGGTGGTCTGGTTGTCGGTCAAACACACCAATATGCCTGTGCCCCAGGTGTCTTATGGCTACCTGCTGGAAAAGGTGACGGCAAAGGAAGAGCTGCTGCTGAAGGATCCCAAGGAACTGGAAGTGCGCGCCATTTTCAAAGCCCGCTCCGACGCTGCGGTTGAAAAGCTGAAAGACGTTCCGGCTTCCATGGCGGCAGACAAAGCGGCTGCCATGAAGAAGGTCGATGATCTGAAGGCTGCCAATGCGCCTGCAGCAGACATCAAGGCAGCAGAAACCGCGCTTGCGGCACTACCCAAGGACGAGACGGCTGCCAAGGCTGCCTACACCGCCGCACGCACGTCAAACGCAGCGCGCGCCGCACCCCCGATTCGTCATGCCGAGCCATTCCCGGGCAAGGACGATGCCACCCGGGACGTTGCACGCAAGAACTTCCTGGCGCTGGTGTTCTGTTTGATGATTGGTACCGCCGCTTTGCCTCACATCCTGATGCGTTTTTA
>CAZBKX010000140.1:0-2417 GCA_964492535.1 uncultured Rhodoferax sp.
CCAGTCTTCACGGTTCATGGCCTCGTACAGCACATCTTTGCCTGCCGCGCAAAACGTTCGCAACGAATCCCTTGCGAACAAACTCACGGAATTCGATTTCAACCACACCCACATCGTGAGGCAGTACATGACCGAGTTGACGTCCACTCCTGAGCGCTTGTGAAAACCGCATCGCTGCAACAGCGCTTTCATGCCGACTTGTTTCCATAGGTCGGCAAAGATGTTGTCAATCAGGCGATCGCTGTTGTCGAGAAAATCGGAGGTCAGCGCTGGAAATACGCAGGCGGTTGTGTCATGATTCACTGTGGCTTTTACTCTGGTTATTGGACGTTTGCAAGACACCCAATTTTACCGGTTTAAAGGCCATTTATCATTAAAAATCATAGACTTACGATGATTTTTGAGTGCCGAAACTTTAGACATAAACCCAAAACGCAAGGTGTTTGACACCACCAAACTCAAAACCAGTTCGCAGCGCCTTGCGGGGGGGGGGGTACCGTGGGCCAAACAAGGGGAAATCGATGCGATAACGCTCAGAGCCCTTCCGTGCATCCGTAAAGCGCCTAAAATTTAAGCACATACGAGTTGCGGGGCTGCGGCGGTTTTGAATTCTGCAAGTCCCTCAACCAACAAAGCGTCAGGACAAACAACATGGATTTAGGAATTAGAGGCAAGTGGGCCTTGGTATGCGGCGCCAGCAAGGGCCTGGGATTGGGGTGTGCCCAGGCACTGGTGCGTGAGGGCGTGAACGTGCTGATCGTCGCGCGTGGTGCTCAGGCGTTGGAAGCTTCTGCTTCTAAATTAATAGCTGAAAATGCCGATTCAACGCCGGCTACCGTGCAATGTGTGGCTGCAGACATCACCACCGCCGAGGGGCGGGCAGCCGTGTTTTCGGTGCGCCGTGACTTTGACATCGTGGTGACCAATGCCGGGGGCCCCCCCACGGGCGATTTTCGGGATTGGGACCGCGACACCTGGATCAAGGCGGTGGACGCCAACATGCTGACCCCGATCGAGTTGATCAAGGCCACCGTGGACGGCATGGCCGCGCGCGGGTTCGGGCGCATCATCAACATCACCTCCAGCGCGGTGAAGGCGCCTATCGACATTTTGGGTTTGTCCAACGGTGCCCGCAGCGGTCTGACCGGTTTTGTGGCCGGCGTCTCGCGCAGCAAGCTCGCAGCCCAGGGCGTGACCATCAACAACCTGCTGCCCGGTGCGTTTGACACCGACCGCCTCAAGGGAACCCTGGCTGGCGCAGCCCAAAAGACCGGGCAGCCCCTCGAGGCGGTGATGGATGCCCGCCGCCAGACCATTCCCGCGCGCCGCTTTGGCAACGTGGAGGAATTTGGCGCCATTTGCGCGTTTTTGTGCAGCCAGCAGGCTGGTTACATCAATGGCCAGAACGTGTTGGCCGATGGCGGGGCTTTCCCGGGCACGTTTTAATCATCTTTGCCCGTCGTTTTCTTGTTCCAAAAAAATGGAGTTTCACATGAGCTTATTTCCTCTGGGTCGCCTGTCTCGCGCCTTTCGCACCACGCTGGCTGTGGGTGCTCTTTTGGTCGGCGGGCTCGCGCAGGCACAAAGCGGCGCGGTCAAGCTGATGGTGGGCTTTCCGCCCGGCGGAGGCACGGACGCCATTGCCCGCGTGCTGGCCGAAAAATTGAAGGACCAGTTGGGCACCACGGTGGTGGTTGAAAACCGCGCCGGGGCTGGCGGGCAGATTGCGGCGCAAGCCCTCAAGGCGGCGCCTGCTGACGGCAGCACCTTCTTCCTGTCGCATGACCACACCATTTCTATTCTGCCGCTGGTGGTGAAGAACCCGGGGTTCGAGCCTGCCAAAGACTTTGTGGCGGTGGCCGGCTTTGCCACGTTCGTGAATGCGCTGGCCGTGTCGGGCGGTACGCCGGCCAAGTCGATGGACGAGTACGTGGCCTGGGTGCGCAGCCAGGGTGCCGGCAAAGGCACGGTCGGTGTGCCGGCCCCGGCCTCGGTCCCTGAGTTTCTGGTGAAGGTGATTGGACAAAAATACGGGCTGGACTTGCAATCCGCACCTTACCGGGGAAGCGCCCCCATGATGGCCGACATGCTGGGCAACCAGATCAACGCCGGTGTGGCCTCCGTCCCCGACTTCATCGAAAACCAGAAAGCCGGAAAGATTCGGGTGGTGGCCGTACTGGGTGGTACACGTCAAGCGGCCCTGCCAGGGGTACCCACCTTGGCCGAGTTGGGCCTGGCAGGTTTTGAAGACGTGCCCTACTACGGTATTTTTGCGCCAGCAGGCACACCCAAGGCAGTGATTGACCGTTTCTCGGACGCGCTCGCCAAGGTGATCGCCCAGCCCGATGTGCAAGAGCGCCTCACCGCCATGGGCCTCACCGTGGGGTACATGACGTCGCAACAACTGGCCTCCCGGG
>CAZBKX010000141.1:0-1741 GCA_964492535.1 uncultured Rhodoferax sp.
TCTACAACGGATCGACTCGCTTCGCGTCGTCGATCTCAGGGCGCTCCAGGCTCATACCTGGATTGGAAAAGACTGGTGCAGTCGGGTCGTCTGCCCGCCCGGCGCGCTGTCAAGGCGTGGCCCAGGCCTGCAGCCGGGGCAGCATCGCGCGGTAGGGCGCCAGCAACACCACCGCCATTGCGGCCTTGACGGCCAGGTCGCCGGCGGCGAGCAGGGTCCAGTCGAGGTCGGTGCCCGCGAAGGCGAGAAAGAAGAAGACCGCGGTGTCCAGGACCGAGCCCGCGAGCGAGCCGATCAACGGCGCCTTCCACCAGCTCAGGCGCCGCCAGCGGTTGAACAGCGTGATGTCCATCACCTGCGACAGGATGAAAGCGGTGCCCGAGGCCACTGCGATGCGCCAGGGTGCCAGCGCCAGCGACACGGCGACCGCGAGCGCGAAGCCGACCCAGGCCACGCGCCGCGCCGCCGCTGGGCCCAGGGCGCGGTTGGTGAGGTCGGTGACCAGGAACACCAGGGGATAGCTGAATGCGCCCCAGGTCAGCCAGGCGTTGATGGGGTGCTGCACGAGCACGTTGGACAGCGCGATCACCGCGGCCATGGCCAGGATCGGTGAGAGCAGCGGGCGCAGGGCGCCCTGCGCCAATGGGTGGGATGTGGGCATGGGGTGTCTCGAAGCGGGCCGGCATTGTCGCGCCGCGCGGCGCCGGCTGCCGGGCCTCGGTTATTCTTCGTCCCTCTTCCACTGCCGGCACCCGACATAGTGTCCGAACCTGCTTCTGCGCGGCACTCGCGCGCGGCAACGCCTGCGAGTGCGGACAAGCGGTCCTTGTTCGAGCGCCTGGTCGAATTCATACTGCCCGGCCCCGACAGCAAGGCCGAGCTGATCAGGACGCTGGCCGAGGCCGAGAACCGCGACCTGATCGAGCCCGAGTCGCGCGCCATGCTCGAGGGCGTGTTGCGCATGGCCGACATGACCGCTGGCGACGTCATGGTGCCGGCGACGCGCATGGACCAGCTCGACATCGATGCCGACTACGACGAACTGCTGAACACCGTGATCGAGACGGCGCACTCGCGCTTTCCGGTGTACGACGGCGAACGCGACAACGTCATCGGCATCCTGATGGCCAAGGACCTGTTGAAGCTGCAGCGCGCGCCCGAGCTCAACCTGCGCACGCTGCTGCGGCCGGCGGTCTTCGTGCCCGAGAGCAAGGGGCTGAACGACCTGCTGCGCGACTTCCGCTCCAACCGCAACCACCTGGCCATCGTGATCGACGAGTTCGGCAACACCGCCGGCCTGATCACCATCGAGGACGTGCTGGAGGAGATCGTCGGCGAGATCGAGGACGAATTCGACGAGGCCGAGCGCCAGAACGGCATCGTCACGCTGGCCGACGGCAACCAGCGCGTGGCCGGCGACGTGGGCATCGGCGATGTCAACGCGGCCTTCGGCGTGAGCCTGCCGGAGGAAGATTTCGACACCATCGGCGGCCTCGTCGCACACGAACTGGGCCGCGTGCCGCGCCGCGGCGAATCGCTCGACCTGGCCGGACTGCGCTTCACCGTGATGCTCACGCGCGGGGGTGCGGTGCGCTGGTTCCGCGTCAGCCGCCTGGCGCCGGCCGAGGATGCGGCCGAAGGCGGCGGCGTCGATTGAGCCCCTCAGCGCACCGACCCGGGCCCGGGCCGGTGGCCGACGCGCTGGTGGCAGCGGCGCTGGGCGCGCTGCAGACCGTGGCCT
>CAZBKX010000142.1:0-2108 GCA_964492535.1 uncultured Rhodoferax sp.
CAGTCTTTCAACCTCCTGCGTCAGGTCTTCAACTCGTCCCTGCAAAACTTTGGCGCGCTCCTGCATTGCATGGAATGTCAGTTCGGCGATGGCTTTGTTTTCTTGCACGCCTTCGAGTTTGACATACATCACTTGGACGAAATCTCAGGAGGGCTGAACTGTCACGTCAAAATTTTGTTTTTCGATGGCGCTTAGCCTACCGCCATTGAGCTAAAGAGATGGAACTTGATTTTCACAGGAGATGATTGCCATGACAACGTGCAGGACACCGATGGACCATGTGGCAGAAAGCCCGAAACTCACAGATGAAGATCTATTTGCAGAAGGCAGTTCGCAGAAAATTCTGATTCGGCCAGGCGGGTATTACTGGCAAGCGCCGGATGGCAGCCAGGAATTCGGACCATTTGAGTCTCTGGAGTTGGCCCAAGCCGATATGGCGTCGGGCGACGATGAGGCAGAACCGTTGGTCGGCGAGACCTTGCAGGAAGCCGAAAACGAAATAGGTATTGCTGACTGGATTGACCCGGAAACTGGACAGCCCGCTGAAGGGCAGTCGCGGCCCCATCTGGAAGCCGACTAAGGCAGCGCTGCTTGGCGCAAGATCACGCACAAGTCAAAGACCCCGGACCGAACGCAGAAGGGAGTCGGACAACACGCCATGGGTGTTGATTGACTTCAAAAGTCCAAGACTATTGACGCCTGTGTTGATTACCGTCAGAGTTTGTATTTGCTGGTCATTCAGGCTGTTTTGAATGACCGTGGCGCCATTCAGGCCCGACACGACACCTGGATCAATGAAATTACCGGTGCCGCTTTGAATCAGCCCGGTTTCACTCAAAGCTGTGTTAACAAGTTGCGCCTGATCGGGGTTGATGCGAGTGATGTCAGGCAGGTCAAAGTTGGTTCGGCTGACCAAGTCCCCATTGATAGTGACTGTGCGGACGATGCCAAACGAGACATTGAGTCCAGTATCCAGATTGAATCCACCGCGTGCCTCGTCCAATTGCTCATTGCTGGCCGGTTTCCATTGTGAGGGCTGAAAGAGCGTTCTCTCTGCTGCCTGCAGTCCGGTAGGGCTCACCGACATCAAGAGACAGAGAGTGAAAAACGGTGTGCAAGCTTGTTTCATAAGGTGATCTTTAAAAATCGCCAGGCCCCAGCTTGGTCAAGGTCGCGCTGGTCAAACTACCCAAGTCAACGGCCGTGCCAAGCGGACTGCGAGGCGCTACCTGCCAGTCGGTGTTGCGGTTGAACTTGGCCTGGTCTTGCCGGTTGTGAATCACAAAAAGAAGTCGGTTGACCCACAAGTTTTCAAACCTATTGCGGGAAATTGCCCGTGTCCCGCTCGAAGGATCTCCAAGCAGAATGCGACCATCCCGCATCCCTTTGATCACGACAAAATGCTGATAACTTTTTTCAGAGATCAACACGATGGCCGGTAGACCTGATTCAAGCAATTTGTTGAGGGGCAATTCAAAGCCGTCGCCCTGGAAGTTATGTGCGTTCAAATAAGTCTTCATGTCCAGCATCGAAAAGCCTTCCTTGCGGATCTTTTCCTGATTGCCTCGGGTGAACATTTCTTCAAATACGGACTGCTCGCTGACCGGATAACCGTAGTGGTGGGTGAGTAGCGTCGCCAGCGCTGCAGAGCCACAACTGAAGTCGAACTGCTGTCGGGTAGTTGCCTGAAATCGGGCCTCTTTCAAGCTGGTGACTTTCAGGACATATCTGGCACCGCTTATGCCAGCAAATTCCAGCGTCGCTGCCCCAGCCGTGGGCCGCGCCGCTGCCGATATCACCAGCATCAATGAGAAGAAGACTCTCATGATTTACTGAAATTGGACGTTGACGATGGTCGCGTTTTGTATCAAAACGTTGGAGCCGGAATTTTGGACTGTGATGGGTAGCCCTGTCATGTTGGCGAACGAGCCGCCTGCAATGTAGTTGTTACCCGAAGCCACATTGGTCGCCGAATTGTTGGCGACGGAACCACTTAACTGCATGTCATTGTTAACAGTGTCAAAGCCACCGCGCAAGTTCCCCAGTTTCTGGCTGCTTAACGGCACACCGAACCCGGGAACGCCCGAGCCTGACGTTTGCTTTGATGT
>CAZBKX010000143.1:0-13981 GCA_964492535.1 uncultured Rhodoferax sp.
GGAGTGGTTCATTCGCGTACCTTTAAAACAGCCACCAGGTCCAGCCGGTCAATCTGGCGGCGCACCAGCAGCGCACTGGCCAGACCGGCAGCCAGCACAATCAGTGCCGCGGTGGCGTAGGTGGAGGGCTCGATCACCACCGCGAAGTCGATGCTGTCGGAGGCCATGAGCCGCATCATCAGGGTGGCCAGCCCCCAGCCAGCCAGCGCCCCCAGCGGCAGGGCCAGCAGCAACTCGGCGCCCAGTTCGGCCAGCAACAGCACCGAGACTTCGGCCCGCGTCATGCCCAGCACCCGCAAGCTGGCCAGTTCCCAGGCGCGCTCGGACAGCGCGATGCGCGCCGCGTTGTAAATGATGCCCACCGCCATGGCCACAGCGAACAGCGTCAGGATGCCGCTGAACACGCCCATGTTGCGCGAGGTGGTCTTGTTGAAGTTGGCCAGCGTGCTGGCCTTGTCAAACACGGCATTGATGACCGGAGCACCTTTGACGGCAGCCCAGAATTCGCCCAAGGCGTGCGGATCCACCTGCAGCGCTGCATCGGCTACGCCGTCACCATCCCGGGCCAGCCGGTTCAGGGTGTCCAGATTCATGTAGAGCAGCTTGCCAAACTGGGTTTGCACAATGTCCGCCACCTCCAGCTCGGTGTGGACCTGGTTCCAGAGCCGAAACTCCAGCGCGATGCGGTCGCCCACCCGGGCCCCCAGTGCACGGGCCAGCAAGTTGGAGAGCACCACGCCGTTCGCGGGCAGGGGCACCGCCCCGCGCACCTCATCCACCAGCCTGAACAGCTGCGCATCGGAGCGAAGGCCCATGAGCGCCGTGTCCTCGGTACGGTCGCGCCAGCGTACCCGCACAGGTTCAGTCCGGTAGGGCTCGGCATCCATCACGCCCGGCAGGCGACGCAGGTCGCGCACCACGTCCAGCGGAACTGGCCTGTGGAAGTTGACCAGCACATCGCCCTGCTGCACCTGGCGAAACTGCACATCCACAATGTGCGCGATGGCGTCCATCCAGAAGGCGCCCGTGATCTGCAGCGCCACGGCCAATGCGATGCCGGTGACCGTGAAGGCGGCGCGCAGGGGGCGGCGCTCAAAGTTTCGGATCACCATCATGGCGCCGCTGCTCACCCGGCTGCCCAGGCCCAGTCGCTCAATCAAGGTGGGCCGGTAGGCGGGTGGGGAGGGGGGCTGCATAGCCTGCGCCGGGCTCAGGCGCACCACGGCGGCAATGGCGGTCCAGGTGCCCAAGGCGGCGGCCAGCGCTGAAATCAGGGCCGAGGCCAATATCAGCTCCCCGCGGGTCACGTAGACCAGTTGATTGAAGCGAAACACCTCGTCGTACAGCCCCAGCATGCCTCGCCCGATGAGCACGCTCAAGCCCAGGCCGGCGCCAACCCCCAGCCCGGCAATGAGTAGTGCCAGGCTGATGTAATGCCCGCCAATAGCCGCGTTGCTGTAGCCCAGGGCCTTGAGTGCGGCGATCTGCAGGCGCTGCGTGGCCACCTGGCGGCTTAGCACCACGTTCAGGATGAACATGGCCACCGCCAAAAAAATGGACGGCAGCACGGTGCCCATGACTTTCAGCTGTGCCAACTCGTCACTCACGATCTTGGCTGACATTTGCTTGTCCCGCCCCACGGCTCCGATGGCACCAAAGGGTTCAAGCAGCTTGTCCACCTCGGTCAGCACGCGGGCTATCGGTATACCCGCGTCCAGCTTGAGTGAGACCTGGTTGAAGGCGCCCTGCATGTCAAACGCCTGGGTCAGGCGCACTTGGTCGATCCACCAGATGCCAAACGACTGGTCATCAGGTGCGCCGGCCTGTGTAGCAAACACGTATTCGGGCGAGGCCACGGTGCCCACCAGGCGAACGGCTTCGCGCTTGCCATTGAGGATGGCATGCACGGTGTCTCCGGGTTGCAGCCCCCGGGCCACCGCAAAGCGGTCGCTCACCAGCGCTTCCAGGGCACCAGTGCGCTCGGGCCACCGCCCGCGCTTGAGGGTGAGTGCATTGAGCCCCTGTCGGCCGCCATGCAGCCGAGCCAGGTTGACACCCACAAAACGCCCGGTGACAGGCACCACAACGCCGGGCAGGTCAACTTGCGCGTCAAACACCACATCGAGCTTCACCTCGGACACGCCGGGCAGCGCCCCCAGCCGCTCGTGCAGATGCACGGGCGCTCGCTTGACGCTGGCAAACACATCGGCCAGCCGGTTATCGCGGTAAAAGGCATCGCGCGAGCCCTGCATGGACTCATGTACCGAAAACATGCCGACAAACCCCGCCACACCAATGGCCACCACCATGGCAATGGTGAAGACCTGCGCGCGCAGGCGTTTGACGTCGCGCCAGAGTTTGATGTGCAGGGCGCGCATGGTGTGTTTACCAGCGCAGGCTGCTGGCCGCCACTTTGTGCGGGTTCACGCGGGTGTCCACAATCATGCCGTCGGCCAGGCGCAGCACGCGGTCGGCCATGTCGGCAATCGGGGCGTTGTGGGTGATCACCACCGTGGTGGTACCCAGGGTGTGGTTCACGTGCTCAATGGCTTGCAGCACCATCACGCCCGTGGCGCAGTCGAGTGCACCCGTGGGCTCGTCGCACAAGAGTACGGCGGGCCGTTTGGCGATGGCGCGGGCAATGGCCACGCGCTGCTGCTCCCCGCCCGAGAGTTGGGAGACAAAGTGGTTCAGGCGCTCCCCCAGGCCTACCACCGCCAGCGCATCTTCGGGCCGCATGGGCTTGTCCGCCAGGTCGGTCACCAGCGCGACGTTTTCGCGCGCGGTCAGGCTGGGAATCAGGTTGTAGAACTGGAAAACAAAACCGACATGGTCGCGCCGGTAGTGGGTCAACTCAGCATCGCCCGCACCAATGAGTTCGTGCGCTACCCCCGCGTGCGTCCAGCGGGCCGAGCCGCTGGTGGCGGTGTCCAGCCCGCCCAGGATATTGAGCAGCGTGGACTTGCCGCTGCCCGAGGCGCCCAGCAACACCACAAATTCACCCCGCACAATGTCCAGATCCACCCCGCGCAGGGCGTGGACCGCAGCGTCGCCCTCGCCGTAGACCTTGGTCAGGCCGCGGGCTACAAAGACGAGTTCGGGTTCAGATGTGGGTGGGTTGATGGCGTTCATCCACTTTGCTTTTACGCAAGGTGGGGGAAGGCCGCGTTGATCAAAATCATGGGTGGTAGAGGTCACATGAATGATCAGCCGTGATAATGTTGATCATGGCTGATAGAAAAATAATCGATGATTCGCACAACATCACTCAAAAGCGCGGCAATGGTCAGCTTCGGCGTGAGGTCTGGGTCGATGCACAAGGTCGCGTGACCCGGTACAACCTCGCGTACATCAACCATGCGCTGCATTGCGAAGACAACGGTCGCGTTGTGGGTTATGACAACCAGCATGGCTACCACCACCGACATTATTTCGGTGTTGTAGAGGCGGTCATCTTTACAAGTTTTGAAGACATCGAAGATCAGTTCCAGGCGGATTGGTCAACACTCAGGAGCAAAGCATGAAAAACGTCATCCTCAAAGCAGGTACAGAACACGATTTTTTCCAGCGGGGAAAGGTGCTGGCACGCTTGACCGACACGGGCCAGCCGCTGCCCGAAGAATGTACCGTCAGCTTTGAAGACCCGGCTGAGCTTTTGCGGCTGCTGACCGCCAGCCGCCTTGATTTGTTCCGAAGTGTGAAAGATGAGCCGGGCTCCATCACGGTTATTGCAGGACGCCTGCATCGTGATCGCAGTGCTGTCAAACGCGACGTAGACCAGTTAGCCCAAGCGGGACTTCTGACGATTGAAACCAAAGTGTTGCCCGGTCATGGCCACATGAAAGAGGTGCGCGCGGCAGCGAGCAGTTTTCGCCTGGAGGCGATCGTGATTTAGCAGCTCAGCGTGATGGCTTTGCCGGGGTATGGTGATGTATTCATTGCTTCGTTGCCCGCGGCTTGCCTTGAACGGGTCAATCGCTCTGTGGGGTTTTCATCTAGTTAAATCAAACGTTTGATTTAACTAGATATTATTGGTTGCATGAAAACTGAAGATATCCCCGCACCCGAGGCGTCTGCCAAGCCTCTGCGCAGCGATGGACTGGAGGCCAGAGGCCGGCTGCTGGACGCCGCCCTGCAGCTGTTTGCCGACCAAGGCTTCAGCAAGACATCCACCCGTGAAATCGCCCTGGCCGCGCAGGTCAATGTGGCCTCCATCCGTTATTACTTTGGCGACAAGGCCGGGTTGTACCGTGCCGTTTTTGAGGACCCGCGCAGCAATCCAGGCACCGATCCCGCTCAACTCAACCAGCCTGGCATGCCCCTGCGCGAGGCGCTGAGTATGCTGATGCGCGGCTTCACGGAGCCGCTCAAGCACGGGGACCTGGTGCAAAGCTGCATGAAGCTGCATTACCGCGAAATGCTGGAGCCCACCGGTGTCTGGCGCGACGAGATCGAGAACAACATCAAGCCCGCGCAACTGGCTCTGGTGGCGGTGTTGTGCCGCCATTTGGGTCTGGATCAAGCCGATGACGATATCCACCGCCTGGCGTTCTCCGTGAGCGGGCTGGGCGTGATGCTGCACCTGGCGGGTGATGTCTATCAATCCATGTGCCCCGCCTTGCTGGCTTCGCCCGAGGCCATTGACCAGTATGTTGACCGCCTGGTGAGTTACGCCCTGGCAATGGTCGAGACAGAGGCCAGTCGGCGTGCCAATGCCAATTTTTCACACAAACCAGCCTCACCCCTATGAACCCACGTCGTTTAGTTGCCGCGATGGCATGTACTCTCACTTTGGGCGGCTGCGCGCTGACGCTCCCGCCCGCCCAGGCGCCTTCTTTGGTGGCGACCCAATGGCAGGCACCCTTGCCCCACGGGGGCGAGGTGGCCAGCCTGTCGCAGTGGTGGCGTAGCCAAGGCGACCCTGAATTGGTGGCCTTGATTGAGGCCGCGCAGGCCGCCAGCCCCACGGTGGCTCAGGCGCTGGCGCGCGTGGCCTCGGCGCGGGCGGCCCAAGTCAGCGCCAATGCTGCGTTGTTGCCGCAGCTTGATGGCTCAGTCAACGCTGGGCGCGGTGTCGGGCTGTCCAACCCCGTGCTGGCCACCACGATGCAGGCGAATCTGCAGGCCTCGTGGGAGCTGGATCTGGTGGGCGCCAACCGGGTGGTGAGCGAGGCGGCGCGGGCGCAGCTCGACGGCAGCCAGGCACAGTGGCACAACGCGCGGGTGTCGGTGGCCGCCGAGGTGGCCGGTGTGTATTACGGGCTGGGCACCTGTGCCCGCCTGCTCGATGTGGCCCGCCGGGACGCGACATCAAGGCTGGAGACGGCTCGTCTGGCCGAGGTCAGCACCCGGGCCGGCTTTGCCGCACCGGCCACTTCAGCGTTGGCCCAAGCCAGTGCAGCCGAGGCCCGGTCGCGTGTGACCAGCCAGGCTGCGCAGTGCGACATCAACACCAAGGCGCTGGTGGAGCTCACCGCGCTGCCAGAGGCTGAAATACGAGAAAAAATGGCTCTGGCCGGCACGTTGATTGATAAAGAGGTATCAATAAACATAGCAAGCGTACCCGCCCAGGCCCTGACCCAGCGCCCCGATGTGTTTGCCGCCGAGCGCGATCTGGTGGTGGCCCGCGCCCAGGTGGGCAGTGCGCAGGCACAGCGTTATCCCCGGCTCACGCTCAATGGCGCCATTGGCAGGGCTGGTCTGCGCAGCGGCGGGGTCACCAGCAGCCTGGACACCTGGTCCTTCGGGCCTTTGGCCTTGAGCGTGCCCTTGTTTGATGGTGGCCAGGGTGCGGTCAATGTGGTGTTGGCGAAGGCCAATTACGCGCAGGCCGTCAATGCCTACCAAAGCAAGGTGCGCCACGCCGTGCGCGAGGTGGAAGAGGCGCTGGTCACCCTGCAAAGCACGCAGGCGCGACAGGTGGATGTGGCGGTGTCCGCCAAGGGCTATGCTGACGCCCTGGCCGGAACCCAGGCCCGCTATGGGCAGGGGCTGGCCAGCCTGGTGGAGCTGGAAGACGTGCGCCGGGTTGCGCTGGCGGCCGAGTCCGGGCAAATTGCCTTGCAGCTGGAGCGCCAACGCGCCTGGGTGGCGCTGTACCGCGCCTTGGGCGGCGGCTGGGAGCCCGGCGACAGCCCAGCCAGCCTCGGCCTGTGAACGGATGGAATCCGATCAAACCTCATACCCCCACGCACAACCCATTTTTTTGAGTGATCACCCATGAATCTCCCCATGAACTTTTTTCAATTCAAGCCCCTCACGTTGAGTCTTCTGGCTGCTGGCGCCATCGCTTTTGCTGCGTTAGGCCTGTTTGCCACCCGTACCCAGGCAGCCGATGCCGCCGCACCGGCAGCCACTGCAGCCAAGGCGGCGTTGACGGTGTCATTGACTCAGCCCCAAAGCAGCGCGCTGGCCATCAAGTTGGCTGCCAATGGCAGCGTGGCCGCCTGGCAAGAGGCCAGCATCGGCGCCGAAACCGGTGGCCTGCGCGTGACCGAGTTGAACGCCAGCGTGGGCGATCAGGTCAAGCGCGGGCAGTTGCTGGCCAGCTTTGCCGCCGAGAGCGTTCAGGCCGATGTGGCCGTCGTGCGCGCCGCCGTGGCCGAGGCCCAGGCGAACGCCGCTGAAGCCACGGCTAACGCCGACCGCGCCCGCGCCGTGCAGGGCAGCGGGGCGCTCAGTGCCCAGCAGGTTAACCAATACATCACCACTGAGGCCACGGCCAAAGCGCGTGTGGCGTCTGCCAAGGCGCAACTGGAATCGCAGTTGCTGCGCCTGAACAACACCCGGTTGCTGGCCCCTGACAGCGGCATCATCTCGGCCCGTTTGACTAGCGTGGGCTCGGTGGTGGGCGCTGGCACAGAGATGTTCAAACTCATCCGCAAGGGCCGCCTGGAGTGGCGCGGCGAGGTCACCTCCAGCGAGATTGGCCGCATTGCCGTGGGCATGGGCGTGGTGGTCACCGCGCCGGGCGGCGAGCAGTCGAGAGGGCGTGTGCGCACTCTGGCGCCCACGGTGGACGCCGCCACCCGCAATGGCCTGGTCTACGTGGACCTGACTGGGGCCGTGCCGGGCAGCAAACTGGCGTCGGGCGCCTTCAAGCCGGGCATGTTTGCCCGGGGTGAGTTTGAGCTGGGCAGCTCCAGCGCCCTGACCGTGCCGCAAACGGCGGTGGTGGTGCGTGATGGTTTCAGCTACGTGTCGCGCGTGGGGGCGGACAAACGGGTGAGCCAGATCAAGGTGCAGACCGGCCGGGTGGTGGGCGACCAGGTGGAGGTTCGCAGTGGTGTCACGCCGCAAGACCAGCTGGTGGTGAGCGGTGGCAGCTTTTTGAGCGAGGGGGACCTGGTGCGCGTGGTGGCAGGCCCTTCCACAGCCAATTCAGTGCCAAATAGCCCTCCAGCCGGCGTATCAAAAGCGTCACAAGCTACAAAATAAGGAGTGACCAAGATGAACGTATCTGCGTGGTCCATCAAGAACCCGATTCCGGCGGCGATGCTGTTTGTGCTGCTCACCTTGGCCGGCTTGCTGGCCTTCAATTCCATGAAGGTGCAGCAGTTCCCTGATCTGGAGTTGCCCACCATCATCGTGTCGGCGTCTCTGCCGGGTGCCGCACCGGCCCAGCTGGAAACCGAAGTCGCCCGAAAAATCGAGAACGCCATTGCCCCGTTGCAGGGCCTGAAAAACATCTATACCAAGGTGCAGGACGGCGGCGTCACGGTCACAGCCGAGTTCCGGCTGGAGAAGCCCACGCAAGAAGCCATCGACGATGTGCGCAGCGCCGTGCAGGGCGTGCGCTCGGAGCTGCCCAGCGATGTGCGCGACCCGGTGGTCAGCAAGGTCAACCTCTCAGGTGCTCCCATTTTGGCGCTCACCATCCGGTCTGACCGGATGGACGATGAGGCACTGAGCTGGTTTGTGGACAACACCGTGGCCCGCCGCCTGCTGGGCGTCAAGGGCGTCGGTTCGGTGGTGCGTGTCGGGGGCGTGACGCGTCAGGTGGAGGTGGCGCTGGACCCACTCAAACTGCAGTCGCTGGGGGCGACGGCTGCCGATGTATCGCGCCAGTTGCGCCAGGTGCAAACTGAGAGCGCCGGTGGCCGGGCTGATTTGGGCGGCAGCGAGCAGCCCATGCGCACGCTGGCCACGGTCAAAACCGTGGAAGAGCTCGCCCGGCTGGAGCTGTCCCTGAGCAGTGGTCAGCGGGTGCGCCTGGACCAGGTCGCCACGGTCAAAGACACCGTGGCCGAGCCCCGGGCGCTGGCGATGCTCAATGGCGTGTCGGTCGTGGGCTTTGAGATCACCCGCAGCAAAGGCGCCAGTGAGGTGGAGGTGGGTGCGGCTGTGAAAGTGGCGCTAGAAGAACTCAAAACCCAGCACCCCGACATTGAACTCACCCAGGCCTTCGACTTTGTGCAGCCCGTAGCCGAAGAGTTTGATTCGTCCATGGTCATGCTCTATGAAGGCGCAATTCTGGCGGTGATGGTGGTGTGGCTGTTTTTGCGCAATTTCCGCAGCACGCTGGTGTCGGCCGTGGCCTTGCCGCTGTCGGTGATTCCTGCCTTCATCGGCATGGCTTACTTGGGCTTTTCCATCAACACCGTCACCTTGCTGGCGTTGTCTTTGGTGATTGGTGTGCTGGTGGATGATGCGATTGTGGAGGTCGAAAACATCGAGCGCCACCTGAACATGGGCAAGACGCCCTACCAGGCCGCCATGGAGGCCTCGGACGAAATTGGCCTGGCGGTGGTGGCCACCACCTTCACCCTGATTGCCGTGTTTTTGCCTACCGCCTTCATGGCCGGCATTCCGGGCAAGTTTTTCAAACAGTTTGGCTGGACGGCCGCGCTGGCCGTGTTTGCCTCGCTGGTGGTGGCCCGGATGCTCACGCCCATGATGGCCGCCTACATCATGAAGCGCAGCCCGCGCCCCCATAAAGACCCGTTCTGGATGGGCACTTACATGAAGGTCAGCCACTGGGCCTTGAGTCACCGTTGGGTCACTATGGCGGCGGCTGCGGCGTTTTTTGTGGGCTCCCTGGCGTTGATTCCGCTCTTGCCCACCGGCTTCATTCCGCCAGATGACAACTCCCAAACCCAGGTCTACATCGAGTTGCCTCCCGGCTCCACGCTGGCGCAGACCAAAACCGCTGCCGAGGCTGCGCGTGTGTTGCTCACCAAGGTCGAGCACACCAAGAGCATCTACACCACCGTGGGCGGCGGCGCGGCGGGCTCGGACCCGTTTGCACCCCCCGGTACCACTGAGGTGCGCAAGGCCACGCTCACGGTGTTGCTGACCGACCGGGGCGAACGGCCGCGCAAGCAGGGCATTGAGAACGCCATTCGCGAGGCCATGGCCGAGTTGCCGGGCGTGCGCAGCAAGGTGGGCCTGGGCGGTTCGGGCGAGAAGTACCAACTGGTGCTGACCGGTGAAGACCCGCAAGCCCTGGCCACGGCGGCAGCAGCCGTGGAGCGTGACCTGCGCACCATTCCCGGCCTGGGCAGCATCACCTCAAGCGCCAGTTTGATCCGCTCCGAGATTGCCGTGCGGCCGGACTTTGCCCGCGCTGCCGACCTGGGCGTGACCAGCACCGCCATTGGTGAGACCCTGCGCATTGCCACCGTGGGCGACTACGACACCTCGCTTGCCAAGCTCAACCTCAGCCAGCGGCAAGTGCCTATCGTGGTGAAGCTGCAAGACTCGGCCCGCCAGGATCTGGAGTTGCTGGGCCGCCTGGCTGTGCCTGGCGCCCGGGGTCCGGTGATGTTGAGCCAAGTCGCCACGCTGGAGATGGCCGGTGGCCCGGCGGTGATTGACCGCCTGAACCGCAGCCGCAATGTCACCTTTGAGGTGGAACTGGCAGGCGCGCAATTGGGCGATGTGGCTACAGCGGTCGGGAAACTGCCCAGCGTGACCAACTTGCCAGCCGGGGTGAAGCAGTTGACGCTGGGCGATGCCGAAATCATGGCCGAGCTGTTTGCCAGCTTTGGCCTGGCCATGCTGACCGGCGTGTTGTGCATCTACATCGTGTTGGTGTTGTTGTTCAAGGACTTCTTGCACCCGTTCACGATTCTGGCGGCCTTGCCCCTGTCCCTGGGTGGCGCGTTTGTGGGCCTGCTGCTGGCAGGCAAAAGTTTTTCAATGCCCTCGCTCATCGGCCTGATCATGCTCATGGGGATCGCCACCAAGAACTCCATTCTCCTGGTGGAGTACGCCATCGTGGCACGGCGTGACCATGGGCTCAGCCGTTTTGACGCCCTGATGGACGCCTGCCACAAACGCGCCCGCCCGATCGTCATGACCACGCTGGCCATGGGCGCCGGCATGGTGCCGTTGGCGGTGGGGTGGGGCGCGGCCGACAGCAGTTTCAGGAGCCCGATGGCCGTGGCCGTGATTGGTGGCCTGATGACCTCGACCGTGTTGAGTCTGCTGGTGATTCCGTCGGTATTCACGCTGGTGGATGATCTGGAGCACGGCCTGGGTTGGCTCAAACGCAAGATGCTGCGCCAGCCGCCCGCGACGGCTGAGCGTCCAGCGCCAGAGCTTCGTCACGAATCGCCTTGAGGAATCCATGCCGGCTGGGCAGGGGTTATCTTCAGCTCGGGCCGGTGTGCCGTGGGAACCCAGCAAAATAGGTGGTCACGGGCCCAAGGCCTGCATTTTTTCAAGGACACGATCATGCTTTTTCCCCGAAAAAATCTCCGCATCGCGGTGCTGGCCTCAGTGGTGCTGGCCCTGCCCGGAGGTGCTGCCCTGGCGGCTGACACGCCCGAGCCGCCCGCCCCGGCGGCCAGGCCAGCGGCACAAAAGTCCCCCAACAAAGAGCGCATCACCCTGGCCCGCGAGGCCATTCAGGCCAAAGACTGGAAAGCGTCGATTGCCGTGCTCACCGAAGCCGTGCAAGTGCACCCGGGCAATCCGGAGTTGCATAACCTGCTGGGCTACGTGTACCGCAAGCAGGCCATGCCAGACTTGCCACGCTCATTCGAGAACTACCGTCTGGCACTCAAGTTTGATCCCGAGCACCGTGGCGCCAATGAATACATCGGTGAAGCCTACCTGATGGACAAGAACCCCGCCAAAGCCGAAGAGCACCTGGCCAAACTCAAGAGCATTTGTGGCAACACGACCTGTGAGGAGTATCAGGATCTGGCCAAGGCGATTGCCGAGTACAGGGCCAAAGCCAGGTAAAGCAGCAGGGAAAGAAACCCGAAGGCACCGGACGGTCGTTAGCGCCCGCCCAACGTCACGGCTTCAAAAATCCGTTCAATGCATCCAGCATCGGCCCCGGGGTTTCGTTCATTTGGTGGTGCCCGCCGGGCAGGTGAACCACCTGACCCTGGCGAGCCGCCTTGATCAGCCCCTGCGCCGCTTTGGGCGGCGTCATCTGGTCCACGCTGCCCAGCATAAACAAGGTCGGGCAAGTCACTTGGGTCATGGCCTCTTCGCCGTGGGTGTAGCTGTCACAGGCCTTGAATCCCGTGTGAAACAAGTTGACCCGCGGGTTGCTGGCCAGCACCCGGCGCCCCAGCGCCATGGAGGCGCCGTAGACCCAGGTGCCCGGCCCCAGGGCAGAGTGCGGCGGCGCCAGGGTGGCGCGTGAAAACACGTTGACCATCTCCAGTGCCTTCATCGGCTCATTCAATGACGACGCCAGCAGGGCAGGGGACACCTTCATGGGGAAAGCAATGCCCACCAGGACGAGCTGACTGATGCGCTGCGGCGCGCGACTTGCGGCCTCCAGCGCAATCAGCGAACCAAAGCTGTGGCCGACCAACGCGGCTTTCTCCAGCCCTGCCGCATCCATGAGTGCAAGGATGAAATCGGCCGCATCTTCCACGGTGGCCGGCGGGTCGCCGGCGCTGCGGCAGTGGCCGGGCAGGTCCACCGCGAGCACATTCCAGCCGTGGTGCGCCAGGTAGCGGGTTTGCAAAATCCAGACGCTGTGGTCATTGAGCACGCCGTGGATGAAAATGACGGTGGGCTTGGTGGCGTCAAACGCCCGTCCGCCCGTGTAGCAATAGGTGCTGTGGCCGTTCACGGTGAGATTCATCGGGAGGCCTTTTCTGCGGTTTTGAGGGCGCGCTTGAGGTCATCGATCAGGTCATCGGGGTCTTCCAGCCCGATGCTCAGGCGGATCGTGCCCTGCGTGATGCCGCCGGCCGCCAGGGCCTCGTCGCTCATGCGAAAGTGGGTGGTGCTGGCCGGGTGAATCACCAGGCTGCGGCAGTCGCCCACATTGGCCAGGTGGCTGAAGACCTTGAGGCTTTCCACAAACGTTTTGCCCTGCTCGCGGCTGCCCTTGAGGTCGAAGCTGAAGACAGACCCCGCACCGCGCGGCAGCAGCTTTTGCGCCAATGCGTAACTGGGGTGGCTTTCCAGAAGCGGGTGGCCCACGCGGGACACAAAGGCCTGGCTGGCCAGAAATTCCACTATTTTTTGGGTGTTGCTCATGTGACGCTCCATGCGCAGCGACAGGGTTTCGATCCCCTGCAAAATGAGCCAGGCCGAATGCGGGCTCAAGCAGGCGCCAAAGTCGCGCAAGCCCTCGCGCCGCGCGCGCAGCAGGAAGGCCCCCACGGTGGACTCTTCGCTGAACACCATGTTGTGAAAGCCCGCGTAAGGCTGGGTGAGTTCCGGGAATTTGCCGCTCTTGTCCCAGTCAAAATTGCCGCTGTCCACCACAATGCCGCCAATCACCGTGCCGTGACCACTCAGGAATTTGGTGGCCGAGTGATACACCAGGTCCGCGCCGTGATCAAAGGGTTTGATGAGCCAGGGTGAGGTGAGGGTGGAGTCAACGAGCAGTGGCACGCCCGCCGCGTGCGCCACGCTGCTCACTGTGGCAATGTCCAGCACGTCCAGCCCGGGGTTGCCGACAGTTTCACCAAAAAACAGCTTTGTATTGGGGCGCACTGCGGCGCGCCAGCCGTCAATGTCGCCCGGCTTCACAAACGTGGTCTCAATGCCAAAGCGGCGCAGGGTGTAGTGCAGCAGGTTTTGCGAGCCGCCATACAGCGCGGTGCTGGCCACGATGTGGGAGCCAGCCCCCATCAGCGTGGCAATGCTCAGGTGCAGAGCCGCTTGCCCGCTGGCCGTGCTGATGGCCCCAATGCCGCCCTCAAGTGCAGACACGCGCTGCTCCAGCACTGCGTTGGTCGGGTTGCTGATGCGTGAGTACACGTGGCCGGCGCGCTCCAGGTTGAAGAGGGCTGCGGCGTGGTCGCTGGACTCAAATACGAACGAGGTGGTGAGGTGAATCGGCACGGCGCGCGCACCGGTGGCGGGGTCGGGCGCGGCACCGGCGTGCAGGGCCAGTGTGTCAAAACCGGGGTCTGAGTAGCCGGGCATGGGTCTCCTTCGGTGTTTGTGGGGCATCCAGCAGCTTATTGTGGGCTATATTCCGAGCCTGGTCGGGTATTCAGCCCTCAATAGGAACGATATGAAAGTCAGCGATATTTTGCGTGTCAAGGGCGGCACGCTCTTTACCATCACCCCGGAAGACACGCTGGCCGATGCGGCCAAACTGATGGCCGAGAAAGACATCGGTTCGTTGGTCGTGATCTCCCATGGACGGGTGGTGGGCATGCTCACCTTTCGCGAGGTGATCCAAGCCACCGTGAAAAACGGGGGTGCTTTTGGCACCACATCGGTCTACCGCGCCATGGATTCTGGCCCCTTGATCTGCACCATGGAAACCGAGATGGACCAGGTGCGCCACATGATGCTGGAGCGCCACGCCCGCTACATGCCGGTCATGAACAACAGCATGCTCATGGGTGTGATCAGCTTCTACGACGTCGCCAAGACGGTGGTGGACAGTCAGAATTTTGAGAACAAGATGCTCAAGGCCTACATTCGTGATTGGCCGGAAGGCGACGAGCCAGGCACTGCCAAGGATTAACCTATTTTCCTCAGTTGACCCTCTTAAAATCCCCAAAAACTGAGGCCTGATGCGGGCTACAGAGCATTTTGGAGGATC
>CAZBKX010000144.1:0-2545 GCA_964492535.1 uncultured Rhodoferax sp.
CCAGGAACTCGCCCAATGAATCCCAGCGCAGGTGGTTTTCTTCCACCAACTGCTTCACATGCTTGGGCGCGGAGCCGCCCGCACCGGTCTCGTACATGCCGCCGCCAGCCATCAAAGGCACGATAGACAGCATCTTGGCGCTGGTGCCCAGCTCCATGATCGGGAACAGGTCGGTCAGGTAATCGCGCAGGATGTTGCCCGTGACCGAGATCGTGTCCATGCCGCGAATGACTCGCTCCAGCGTATAACGCATGGCGCGCAACTGGGACATGTGCTGGATGTCCAGGCCCGTGGTATCAAAGTCTTTGAGGTAAAGCTCGACCTTTTTGATCAGCTCGGCCTCGTGCGGGCGGTACGGGTCCAGCCAGAAAATGGCGGGCATGCCGGAGTTGCGGGCACGGGTCACGGCCAGCTTGACCCAGTCGCGGATGGGTGCGTCCTTGCACTGGCACATGCGCCAGATGTCGCCCTCTTCCACGTTTTGCGCCATCAGCACTTCGCCGGTGGCAATATCGACAATGCGGGCTTCGCCTGCTTCAGCCACCTCAAAGGTCTTGTCGTGCGAGCCGTATTCTTCGGCCTGCTGCGCCATCAAGCCCACGTTGGGCACCGTGCCCATGGTGACGGGGTCAAAGTTGCCGTTGGTCTTGCAGAAGTTGATCATCTCCTGGTAAATGCGGGCAAACGTGCTCTCGGGCATCACGGCTTTGGTGTCTTTGGGTCGGCCATCGGCGCCCCACATCTTGCCGCCAATGCGGATCATGGCGGGCATGGAGGCATCCACAATCACGTCGCTGGGCGAGTGGAAGTTGGAGATCCCCTTGGCCGAGTCCACCATAGCCAGCTCGGGGCGGTGCTCGTGGCAGGCGTGCAGGTCACGCTCCACCTCTTCGCGCAGCGAGGTGGGCAAATCCGCAATCTTGCTGTAGAGGTTGGCCATGCCGTTGTTGACATTGACGCCGAGTTCCCGGAACAGCTTGGCATGCTTGGTGAACGCCTCTTTGTAGAAAATCTTCACGCAGTGGCCAAACACGATGGGGTGCGAGACCTTCATCATCGTCGCCTTGACGTGCGGCGAGAACATCACGCCGGTCTGGCGGCAGTCTTCCAGCTGGTCTTCGTAGAATTCGCACAGCGCCTTCTTGCTCATGAACATGCTGTCGATGATTTCACCGGCAATGAGCTTGGTCAGTGGTTTGAGCACGGTGGTCTTGCCGCTCTTGCCCACCAGCTCCATGCGCACGTCACGCGCCCGGTCCAGCGTCATCGACAACTCGTTGTGATAGAAGTCGCCCTTGGTCATGTGCGCCACGTGGGTGCGTGAGGCCATGCTCCACTTGCCCATGGAGTGGGGGTTTTTGCGGGCATACCGCTTGACGGCCAGTGGCGCGCGGCGGTCCGAGTTGCCTTCACGCAACACGGGGTTGACCGAGCTGCCCAGGCACTTGGAGTAGCGCGCCTTGATCGCTTTGTCTTCGTCGGTCTTGGGGTTTTCCGGGAAATCGGGGATGTTGAAACCGCGCGCTTGCAGCTCCTTGATGGCGGCCGTCAATTGCGGCACCGAGGCGCTGATGTTGGGCAACTTGATGATGTTGGTGCCGGGCAAGAGCGTCAGGCGACCCAGCTCGGCCAGCGTATTGGGCACCTTCTGGTCGTCGGGCAAGACGTCAGAAAACTCGGCCAGAATCCGCGCCGCCACAGAAATGTCGCTCGTCTCAATCTCAATGCCGGCGGGGGCCGCAAAGGTGCGAACCACGGGCAGAAAAGAGCACGTGGCCAACGAAGGGGCCTCGTCCGTGAGCGTGTAGATGATTTTTGAATTGGCCATGTTGGTCCTCGGTGTCTTGTGTGGAGAGGGGGAGTGCGTGCGTGAATGTAAGCCAATACGCTGTCGCCAAGCTTATAGCAGGCAAAAAATTGCTGCGGTCGTGTGTGGGGACATCATTTGCTCACCATTTAACAGGCAATAACCCAATAAACACGCCGGCCACCGGCCGATAGTTTTGCTTTTTATTGTCCCCGGGGGCACTCCATAATCAGGGGAGAACAACACCAGGGACGGGCGACACAGTGGCTACTCTCATACCGGCATTTGGTGCCTGCGCTTTTGACACCACTGGCGACCCGCTCGCCCACCCCACATCAAACGATTGGCCCCAATGTGGACTTCGCCCAATGGACGGCAGAATCCGTGACCCCGCTCCGTGAACAACACCATTCACTCCAACTTTGACATGCTGCGCGCCTATGAGGCGCAGCTTTGGCGTTTGGGGGCCTTGGCCGAGCGGTATTTTGCAGAAGACCCCAACACTGGCAGCCTGTCGGACTTAAAGCCCGATATTTTCTCTCTTGGCGCTATTTAAATCATAGTGAAATGTTGAAATCAGAACCTGATCTGACAGGCAATGTTGACCATGACCAACTGACGCGCCAATACGCGGGCCGAGGCTCTAAGGCCCATCATCCCGCGACCCTGTTGGCCATTCTGGTTGATGGCTACTCAACTGGCGTGTTCTCCAGCCGCAAGCTGAAGATGGCCACCTAC
>CAZBKX010000145.1:0-4198 GCA_964492535.1 uncultured Rhodoferax sp.
AACGGCGCCGGTAAAACCACGTCGTTTTACATGATTGTGGGCCTGGTGCCCGCCAGTGCCGGGCACATCTGGATCGACGGCCAGCCCATTGAGCACATGCCCATTCACCGGCGCGCCCGCCTGGGTTTGAGCTACCTGCCCCAGGAAGCCTCCATTTTTCGCAAGCTCAATGTCGAAGACAACGTGCGCGCGGTGCTGGAGTTGCAGCAAGACGATGCGGGCAAGCCCTTGAGCCGGGCCGAGATTGAAAAGCGCCTGACCAGTCTCTTGCAAGACCTGCGGGTGGACCACCTGCGTCAATCTGCGGCGCTGGCGCTTTCTGGCGGTGAACGCCGCCGTGTGGAGATCGCGCGGGCGTTGGCGACCCAGCCCCATTTTATTTTGCTGGACGAGCCGTTTGCGGGCATCGACCCGATTGCCGTCATCGAGATCCAGCGCATCATCAGTTTCCTGAAAAACCGGGGCATCGGGGTCCTGATCACCGACCACAACGTGCGCGAAACCCTGGGGATTTGTGACCACGCGTACATCATCAGCGACGGCACGGTGCTGGCCCAAGGCACGCCCGCCGAGATAGTCAACGACGCCGATGTGCGCCGGGTCTATCTTGGCGAACACTTCAAGATGTAACGATGCCCTGGATGTTCGTCACGTTTTTTGTTGAGTTGCGGGCTCTGACTCCATGAAGCAAGGCCTGTCCCTTCGTGTTTCGCAGCATCTGGCGCTCACGCCTCAGTTGCAGCAGTCGATCCGGCTGTTGCAGTTGTCGACGCTGGAGCTCAGCCAGGAGGTGGACCAGATGCTTGATGACAACCCATTCCTGGAGCAGGGAGTTGACGAGGCGCCGCGCGAGGAGTTCGGTCTGGCGCAGGCAGACACCCCTGTTCGAACGGAAGATCTGGAAGTTGAGTTTGCTACAAAATCAGTAACAGACTATGCAACAGAATCGAGGGTGAGCAACGACAACGACGCTGAAACGTCCCCGCTCTCCTCTGACGATGTCCAAAGCTGGGATGGCGACGGCAGTGCGTCCCTCGCGCCCGATGACAGCGAATGGGGCGGCGAGGCGCGCGCGCACGGCAATAACCTGGACGGTGATGGTGATACGGATGTGACCGAGTTGGCCCGAGGCCAGGTGTCACTGACCAGCTTTTTGCACACCCAGGCGCTGGCCTTGCGCCTGAGCGCAGAAGACCGGGCCGCCCTGCAGTTTTTGATCGAGTCGCTCAACGACGACGGCTATCTGGAAGACTCCCTGCAGTTCCTGGCTGAGGGGCTGGCGGGTGGCGATGAGGCGCAGATTGAGCCGCTGGTGCACCACTTCACCGTGGCCCTGGGGCTGCTGCAAAGCCTGGAGCCGGTGGGTGTGGGGGCGCGTCACCTGGCGGAGTGCCTGAGCCTGCAGCTCAAGGCCTTGCTGCAACGCGCGGGGCAAGAGCCTGAGCACCTGGCCATATTAAAAGTGGCGCTACGCATTTGCGCCCAGCCCATGGATTTGCTGGCCCGCCGCGATATCAAGCGCCTGGTACAGCTGTGCGGTGCTCCGGACGCTGCAGTGCGCGAAGCCATCACGCTCATTGGCCGCCTGGAGCCCAAGCCGGGTCGGCGTTTTGTGGATGTGGAGCGCAATGTGGTGCTGCCCGATGTGCTGGTGGTTCAGGTAGGCCACGGTGCGCAGGCCAAGTTTCAGGTGCGCCTGAATGCCGAGGTCATGCCGCGCCTGCGGGTGCATGACATCTATGCCAATGCGCTCAAGCAACACAAAAGCGGGGGGAGTGAGGCTTCCAATTACTCCGCATTGCAGCAGCGCCTGCAGGAGGCGCGCTGGTTCATCAAGAACATCCAGCAGCGCTTTGACACCATTTTGCGGGTCAGCAACGCGATTGTGGAGCGGCAAAAGAGCTTCTTCCAGCATGGCGAACTGGCCATGCGCCCGATGGTGCTGCGCGAGATCGCAGACGAACTGGGCCTGCACGAGTCCACCATCAGCCGGGTGACCACGGCCAAGTACATGGCCACGCCTTTTGGCACCTTTGAGCTGAAATATTTCTTCGGCTCCGGCCTGGGTACCGACACCGGCGGCAATGCCTCAAGCACCGCCGTGCGCGCCCTGATCAAGCAGTTCATCAGCGCCGAGAGCCTGAAAAAGCCGCTGAGCGACAACCAGATTTCCGAGATGCTCAAGGAGCAAGGCATCGATTGCGCCCGGCGCACCGTGGCCAAATACCGCGAGGGGCTGCGCATTGCCCCCGCGTCCTTGAGAAAAGCGCTTTAATAGACTATCTAACTTCATGCACGACGAATCGATCGAAGCGCTCTGGCCAGCATGGATGGCGAGATAGCGATGATCTCCCTCGCATCTCTGGATGACTTATCCGCGCTGCACGAGTCCGTTACGCTCGAATGCAAGCTGGCCAGTGGCCGTGACGGCAAGGGCGCCGTGCCTGATGACTTCTGGCCCACCTACAGTGCCATGGCCAACACGGATGGCGGCGTGGTGCTCCTCGGTATGCGCGAGCGTAAGGGGCAGTTTGAGCCGGTGGGCATCGAGAGCCCCGACAAACTGCGCACCGAGCTGTTTAACAACCTGAACAATCGGCAGAAGGTCAGTGCCAACTTGTTGCTTGACGCCAGTGTGCGAGCGCTGAACATCAGCGGTAAGACGGTGCTGGTGATAGAAGTCCCCCGCGCCCATCGCAAGCAGCGCCCCGTGTATTTGACGCTTAACCCTTTGGGTGGCAACACCTACCGTCGCTTGAATGAGGGCGACCGACCCTTGCCCGATGAAGATGTCAAACGTATGCTGGCCGAGCAAGTGGAGGACAGCCGGGACGCGCGCCTGCTGCCGGACTTTGGGGTTAAGGATTTGGACTCGGACAGCCTCAAGGCCTACCGCAACATTTTCCGCGCCGACAAGCCCGACCACCCCTGGCTGGCGCTGGATGACCAGGGCTTCTTGCAGATGCTGGGCGGTTGGCGCGAGGACCGTGCCACAGGCCAGAGTGGGCTGACGGTGGCTGGCTTGCTGATGTTTGGCCACTGGCCGTCGATTGCCGAGGCGCTGCCGATGTATTTTGTGGATTACCAGGAACGTCCGGCCAATTACGCCAGCACGGTGCAGTGGCTGGACCGCGTGGTGCCCGATGGCACATGGTCGGGCAACGTGTTTGATTTTTACCGTCGTGTGGTGAATAAGCTGACAGCAGATATCAAGGTGCCTTTTGTATTGAAAGGCAATATTCGCCAAGACGACACGCCCACCCACAAAGCCTTGCGTGAAGCGCTGGTGAACACGCTGGTGCATGCCGACTACACCGGTCGCATTTCGGTGTTGGTGGTCAAAGAGCCCGCAGGCTTTGTTTTTCGCAATCCGGGCGCTTTGCGAGTGCCTGCTGAGCAGGCCTTGCAAGGCGGCGTGAGCGACTGCCGCAACCGCACCATGCAGCAGATGTTTTTGATGATTGGCCTAGGTGAGCGGGCGGGCTCTGGCATGTCGCGCATCCTTCACGGTTGGAAAGACCTGGGGCATGACCTCCGGCTGACGGAGCGCTTCGAGCCGCAAGAGCACTCTGTGCTGGAAATGCGCTGGCTTACCGAACCGACTCTGGCAAGTTCACCGATAAGTTCGGTAGAAAGTTCGGTAGAAAGTTCGGTAGAAACCAGTGCCCGGATTCTTTCCCTGCTTTCACATGACCCAAAGTTAACAGCACCAGGTGTCGCGCAGCGTTTGGGCATGACCACTCGCGCAGTTGAAAAACAGCTCGCCAAACTTAAAGTCCAGAATCGCTTACGCCGCATCGGCCCCAACAAAGGCGGCCATTGGGAAGTCATTCCATCCAATCACTCTTTATGAATCAATTAACTCTTTTTCTCCCCTGCGCCGCCGGCGTCGAAGACTACCTCGCCCCCGAAGTACTGCGCATCACCGGCTTGCCACCGGGCTGCATCACCAAGCAGCGCGGCGGCGTGGCCGTGCGCACATCGCTTGGCGATGCCATGCTGCTCAACCTCTACAGCCGCTTGGCCCAGCGCGTGCTGGTGCTGGTGTCTTACACCGAGTACCGCGGCGAACAAGACCTGTACCGCGCGGCCAGCGAGGTCGAGTGGGAGCGGTGGTTTACCCCCAAGGAGAGCATCAAGATCGAGGTCACGGCGCAGCACAGCCCGCTGACTTCACTTAACTTTGCAGCCCTCAAAA
>CAZBKX010000146.1:0-3176 GCA_964492535.1 uncultured Rhodoferax sp.
ACAAAGTGCCGATCATCATCACCAGCCTGGGCGCGCGTGAAGACATCAATGCAGCGGCGCATTCATATGGTGGCGTGGTGCTGCATGACATCATCAACAACAAGCACGCCCGCAAGGCGATTGAGAAGGGCGCCGATGGACTGATTGCGGTGGCAGCCGGTGCCGGCGGCCACGCTGGCGTCAAGAGCCCGTTTGCCTTGATCCAGGAAATCCGCCAGTGGTTCGACGGTCCGGTCGCCTTGAGCGGCGCCATCTCCACCGGCGACGCCGTGTTGGCCGCTCAGGCCATGGGAGCGGACTTTGGCTACATTGGTTCCGCCTTCATTGCCACTGAAGAAGCCCGCGCGGCGCAGGAGTACAAGCAGTCGATTGTGGACAGCAACTCGGACGACATCGTCTATAGCAACCTGTTCACCGGCGTGCACGGCAATTACCTGGCCCCCAGCATTCGCAACGCCGGCATGGATCCCGACAACCTGCCCGTCAGCGACCCCAGCAAGATGGACTTTGGTGGTGAAAAAACCAAAGCCTGGAAAGACATCTGGGGCTGTGGCCAGGGTATCGGAGCGATCAACAAGATCCAGACCACGGCCGAGTATGTGGCGCAACTCAAGCGCGAGTACGCTGCGGCGCGCGAGCGGCTACTGGCCATGAAATATGCCTGAATAGCCCGCTAGCCGGCGTCTTGCAAGCCTTTTGATATTTTAAGTAATAGCATTGGGCGCTGCAGGAAAAAGCACCGGAGCATGCTCCGGCGCCCAAGCAACGTAAGGCTTCATCACCGCTTGGTAGGCAGAGGAGCCCTCAAACCCGATCAGCCAGCTTTGCAGTTCAGGCCAGGGTTGTTGGGCAAACCACGTAGGGTCGGTGTGGGCGAATTGGCGCACAAAAGGTGCTGTTGCCATGTCCGATAACCCCGCTGAGACCCCACCTAAATAAGGCGTCTGGATCAGTTGCTCATTCAACCAAGCGAGAAAAACGGCCCCTTGCGTCCGGTGAGTCTGGCCATCCGGCAAACCAAAGCGGTTTGGGTACTTGTAGCGGTCCAGGTGAAACTTGAACTCCCCGTCGCAGTGCCCCACGAGTTGCATGGCCTGCGCCAGCGCATTGCCAATCGCAGGTAACCACTGAAGAGGGTCATTCCCGCGCAAGGCCCACAGCATGATGTTCAGGCTTTGGTCTACCACTTGGCCATCGGTCAGCACCAGCACGGGCACGGTTCCTTTGGCGGAAGCTGCCAGCAAGGCTGCAGGTTTGCGTGCTACCGCCACTTCACGCAATTCGCACACGATGCCACTCGCCCACAGAGCCAGTCGCGCCCGCATCGCATAGGGGCAGCGCCGAAAGGAATACAGAACCGGCGGGTGCATCAGGTCGCTCAAAGTACGATGTTCGGCGGGTTGGGTGGGACGGTCGTGGTTGTTGGCAGGGGCAGGGGCAATTTGGCGCCAATATGCTCCTGGTCCCGGGCTTTGGCCAATTCCCATTGGCGTTGACGTTCCCGTGCGCTGTTTTTTTGCGTCTCAAGGGTCGTGGCGTGGCACTTGGGGCAGCTGACTCCGGCTTCAAACAGCGGGGAAGTCAGGTCCGTGTCATTCAGCGGCATGCGGCAGGCCCGGCACAGGCCATGCTGACCAGGCACCAAGCCATGCCCCACTGACACCCGCTCATCAAACACAAAACATTGACCCTGCCACAGGCTCTGGGCCTCGGGCACGGTTTCGAGGTATCTGAGAATGCCGCCTTCCAGGTGATAAACCTCGTCAAACCCTTGTGCTCGCAGCAGGGCGGTTGATTTCTCGCACCGAATGCCGCCTGTGCAAAACATGGCGACCTTGGGCTTCTTGCCCGTGGCAGGATTCAGTGCCGGCGTGGTGGCTACCCAGTCGGGCAGCTTCGCAAAGCTTTTGATCTTGGGGTCAAGCGCACCTTTGAAAGTGCCAATGCCCACCTCGTAGTCGTTTCGGGTATCCACCACCACCACATCCGGGCTTGAGATCAGGGCGTTCCAATCCTGTGGTTTGACGTAGGTGCCAGCCATCAGGGTGGGGCTGATCCCCGCCACCCCCAACGTGACAATTTCGCGCTTCAAGCGCACTTTCATGCGGTAAAAAGGTGACTGCGTGGACCAAGCCTCCTTGTGCTGCAAGTCCATCAGGCGAGGGTCTTGCCTCAAATAATCGAGGACGGCCCGAACACCGGCCTCAGACCCGGCAATCGTGCTGTTGATGCCCTCAGCCGCCAGCAGGATGATGCCCTTGACTCTGTTGGCCTCGCAATGGGAGAGCAGCGGTACTCTCAGATCAGCAAAATCGGGCAAATCGACAAACTTGTAGAACGCAGCGGTGAGGTATTCAGGGCGATGTGTCATTGGATGCTGTCCGTCAGGTTGATGACGTTCAATCTGCGCCGAGCGGCACGATTAAGACGGACGTCAAGCGTCCAAAACTCATCGCACCCGCTGTGCGATGCTGAAGCGAGGTGCAGTGCATCAGGTGTCTTCAGTCGGTGCTCGGCCCGAATTTGGGTTGCCAGATCGAAGACTCCGCTGCTCATGGGTGACGCATACGCGTGCAGCGTGCTGAAAAAAGCGTCATATCGATTTAACAAGCGCTGGTCACCCTCACGCAGCGGTAACACCCGCGTCTCAAGACGGCATGGGTCGGATGTGACCCAGCTCACTTGCTCTGCGCCGTTGGCATCGAACATGTGTTGCAGCAACAGGGGGAAAACCGTGGGTGTTGCTCCACAAAGTAGATGACGATGTTGGCATCCAGGTAAACGCGTTTCATCGATCTACTCCCAACTATCGCGTTCGCTGCGGATGTGCTGTTCAATGTCTGCGCTGGTTCGTCCTGTGGGGGGGGCGCTTTGAGCCAGGTGGTGTATTCACCAAGGCTTGCGAAGTGTGGCGGCGGGGTTGCCTCTCGCGCGCGCTCCAGACCTGACAATGCGTCTGGGGCGATGTGGCGAACCCCACTGGGAGCAAGCATGGCGATGATGTGCCCGGCGGCCGGATGCCCCTCGCGCATGCGCAATGGCACGCGCAGCGGCTCATCGAAGAGGTTGCCACCAGGCATGGCGACGAAGAGCTCGAGCACGCCATCGCGCCGCAGCACCGGCTCAGGTCGGAGCCAGCCTCGCGGCATCTCGAGGACCACCTCGCCGCCGCGGAC
>CAZBKX010000147.1:0-10765 GCA_964492535.1 uncultured Rhodoferax sp.
AGTCAGCGGCATGCCCAATAACGCGGGCAAGGGCTTTGTGGACTATGTGCTGTGGGGCGATGACGGCAAACCCTTGGCACTGGTGGAAGCCAAGCGCACCCGCAAGGACGCCACCGTGGGCCAGCAGCAGGCCAAGCTGTATGCCGATTGCCTGCAATCCCAGTACAGCCAGCGCCCCATTATTTTTTATTCCAACGGCTACGAGCATTGGATTTGGGACGATGCCAGCTACCCACCGCGTGCGGTGCAGGGTTTCTTCAAGAAACAGGAACTGGAGCTGTTGATTCAACGCCGCAGCAGTCGCAAGAAGCTGGCCGAGGCGGTTATCAACCCCGACATCATTGAACGCTATTACCAAAACCGGGCCGTGCGCCGCACTGGCGAAACCTTTGAAGTTGACAATCAGCGCAAAGCCTTGCTGGTGATGGCCACTGGCAGCGGCAAGACCCGCACCGTCATCGCCCTGGCCGATGTGCTGATGCGCTGCAACTGGGCCAAGCGCATCCTGTTCCTGGCCGACCGCGTGGCGCTGGTCAAACAGGCAGTGGGCGCCTTCAAGTCACACCTGCCTGATTCATCGCCGGTCAATCTGGTGACCGAGAAGCACACCGATGGCCGGGTGTTTGTCTCGACCTACCCGACCATGATGGGTTTGATTGATGATGCTGCCGATGGTCAGCGCCGGTTTGGTGTCGGCCACTTCGACCTCATCATCATCGATGAGGCGCACCGCTCGGTGTACCAGAAGTACCGAGCCATCTTTGACTACTTTGACGCCATGCTGGTGGGCCTGACCGCCACGCCCAAAGATGAGATTGACCACAACACCTACGGGCTGTTTGACCTGGAAAGTGGCGTACCCACCGATGTCTATGGCCTGGACGAAGCCGTGGCCGAGGGCTATCTGGTGCCACCCCGTGCGATTTCGGTGCCACTCAAGTACCAGCGCGAGGGCATCAAGTACCAGGACCTGTCGGAAGAAGAGAAAGAACGCTGGGACGCATTGGAGTGGGATGAAGAAGGCAACATCCCCGATGCGGTGGACTCCGCTGCACTGAATAAATGGCTGTTCAACACCGACACCGTGGATAAGGTGCTGGGCCACCTGATGACCCAGGGCGAGAAAGTGGCTGGGGGTGACCGCTTGGGCAAGACCATCGTCTTTGCCAAGAACAACGCCCATGCCGACTTCATTGCCGAGCGCTTCAATGCCAATTACCCTGAGTACAAGGGCGCCTTCGCTCGCGTGGTGACCTACAAGACCGAGTACGCGCAAAGCCTGATTGATGAGTTCTCCCTCAAGGACGGCATGCCGCACATCGCCATCTCGGTGGACATGCTCGACACCGGCATTGATGTGCCGGAGGTGGTCAATCTGGTGTTCTTCAAGGTCATCCGCTCCAAGACCAAGTTCTGGCAAATGATTGGCCGGGGCACCCGCCTGTGCAAAAACTTGTATGGACCGGGCCAAGACAAGCAGTTCTTCAATGTTTTTGACTATTGCCAGAATCTGGAGTTCTTCAACCAGGAACTGCCACCCGACGCCGGCAAAGCTCCGGTGCCACTCAGCACCCGGCTGTTCCGGGCGCGGCTGGAGATGATTGCCGTGCTGGACAAACGGGCGGTTACCAGTCCGAAGGCGTCGGAGGCCCAAGCTTCGTATGGTGACCTACTGACCGATGCGCAGTTGCGTGGCGAACTGAGCGGCTTTCTGCACCAGCAGGTAGCCGCCATGAACCTGGACAACTTTGTGGTGCGGCCCCGGCGCAAGTCGGTGGAGAAATTCGCCAAGCTGACGTCTTGGCACACGCTGGACATCGACAGCCTGCAAGAGTTGAGTGAGCAAGTGGCAGACCTGCCCACGGCCTTGCTGGACAACGATGAAGAGGCCAAGCGCTTTGACATGCTGGTGCTGCGCACCCAACTGGCCGTTCTGCAAGCGCTACCGGAATTCATGAGTCTGCGCACTTCAATGCAGGCCATTGCCAGCGCCCTGGAAGAACAGGATGCCATTCCCGCCATAAAGGCGCAGATGGTACTGATTCAGTCGGTGGCCGGTGACGAGTGGTGGGAAGACGTGACCATCGCCATGCTGGAGGCGGCCCGCAAGAAGCTGCGCGCCCTGGTCAAGCTGATTGAGAAAAGCAAGAAGAACATCGTTTACACGGCATTCCCTGATGAAATTGGCATTGGAGTTCCAATTATCTTGCCCGGCGTCAGCACCGGTATGAATCTGGCCAAGTTCAAGGATAAGGCTCGCCAGTTCCTCAAGGCCCATGAGGACCACCTGTCGCTGCAACGCCTGCGCCGCAACCAGCCGCTGACCCCCTCTGACCTGGACGAGCTGGGCAAGATGCTGGTGCAGGCTGGCGGGTCGGCAGAAGTCATTCAGCAGGCCACCGAGCAGAGCCACGGCTTGGGCATCTTCATCCGTTCGCTGGTGGGGCTGGACCGGGAGACCGCCAAGCAGGCGTTCAGCCAGTTCGTGGTCGGCACCACCGCCACGGCCAGCCAACTGGAATTCATCGACCTTATTGTTCAGTACCTGACAGAAAACGGTGTGATGGACGCTGAGCGGCTTTACGAGTCACCGTTCACCGATATCAGCCAGCAAGGGCCCGAGGCGCTGTTCCTGCCGGCCAGGGTGACGGAGATGGTGCGGGTACTGGATGAAATTCGGCTGCGGGCGGCGGCGTGATGTAGCCATCTTCGCAACGGCTGGCGTTGTCTACGTATTTCCCTTGGGCTGGCACGGGTAACGGGATGCTAAAGTCCCTACGGGCTTAACGCCCCTGCGCTTTACCTCCCTGAGCGCGGCTCGCAAGAGTTACCAGCCCAACATTCATCTGTTGGGTTTTTTTCGCCTGCCATTGCCGTGAGCAGACACCGGCTTGCCCAAGCGCGAGCCAATTCCGTGACTGTCACGAAACCCCGCCCGGTGGCGTTCGCTGGTGCTTGATTGGGCGTTAATTCTGTATCGCAGTCTGTAAACAGTCTGTAAGAGCCAAAAACTAGAAAGGGTTCACTACTATGTTCATAGCGGTGAACCCTTGCTGGTATTGGAGGAAGAGGTGGGATTCGAACCCACGGTACCTTGCGGTACGCCTGATTTCGAGTCAGGTACATTCGGCCACTCTGCCACTCTTCCGTGGCAGTGATTGTAGCAGCGCTGATATTGTTTTTTGGCGCTGCCCGGGCACCAAGTTTCAGTCGGTGTCCTGCATTCGCTGCAGGGCATCACCAATGGATTGGACGCTCTCAGCCGTCAGGGGTTCGAGTTTGTCGGCCAGGCTTGCCAAGGCCGCTGCACCTTGTGTCTGCAACTGCCCGATGCTTTTGCCTGCGTCTTTGGGGGACTCAAAGCCCAGGCTTTGCAGCAGCAGGTGCCCGTCGGCGCTGACCAGTTTGAAGTAAAACTTGCCATCTGGCTCACGGTATTGTTTGAACACCGGCTTGGCCGCTTTGCTTTTGGCCACCTTGGCGCTGACTTGGGCACGCAAATCCCGCAAGCCCACGGCATGGCGCAGTTGACCCATGAACGGGGTGGCGATCTGGCGGGCCTTGGCGGCGCCGGCCAGCAAGATGGATTCGATCTTGGCCGGGTCGTTCATCAACGCCAGGTAAGTCTCGCGCATCGGGGCAATTTCGCGGTCGATGCGTTCAAACACCACTTGTTTGGCGTCGCCCCAGGCAATGCCGTCCTGGTAGGCCTGGCGCAGCACGGCCGCTTCTTCGGGCGAGGCAAAGGCCTGGAAAATCTGGAAGAGGGCTGAGCCCTCGACGGTTTTGGGTTCGCCCGGCGCGCTGGAGTCGGTGACGATGCCGCCAATCAGCTTTTTGAGTTGCTCGCGTGGTGCAAACAGGGGAATGGTGTTGTCGTAGCTCTTGCTCATCTTGCGGCCGTCCAGGCCAGGCAGGGTGGCTACATCCTCTTCAATTTCGGCTTCTGGCGGCACAAAATGCTCGCCATAGCGGTGGTTGAAGCTGTGCGCCATGTCGCGCGCCATCTCGATGTGCTGAATCTGGTCGCGCCCCACCGGCACCTTGTGGGCGTTGAACATCAAGATGTCGGCGCCCATCAAGACCGGGTACATGAAGAGCCCGGCACTCACATCCGCGTCCGGGTCATCGCCAGCCTGGGTGTTTTTGTCGACGGCGGCCTTGTAAGCGTGGGCCCGGTTCAGTACCCCTTTGCCGATGACACAGGTTAGAAACCAGGTGAGTTCGGGAATCTCTGGAACATCCGATTGACGGTAGAAAACGACGCGCTCGGGGTCCAGCCCGGCGGCCAGCCAGCTCGCTGCAATCTCCAGCGTGGACTGCTGGATACGCGCGGGCTCATTGATTTTGATCAGCGCGTGGTAGTCGGCCAGAAAATAGAAGCTCTCCACATCAGCCGACAAACTGGCCCGCACCGAGGGGCGGATGGAGCCCACATAGTTGCCCAGATGGGGCGTGCCCGAGGTGGTGATACCGGTCAGAAAGCGCGTGGAACTCATGGAAAAAGTCGATCAAAAAGCGATGAGGAGTTAGCCAAAAATCATGGCCAGTGGAGAAAGCAGGATGTTCAACACAAAATAGCTCAGAGACATCAAGGGCACCAGCCAAATGGTGCTGACGATGCCCGTGATCACCAGCGCCATCACAACAAAGAAGCCCCAGGGCTCGATGCGCGATACAAACTCGGCCTGGCGGTAGGGCAGCAAGCCCACCAAAATACGCCCCCCATCCAGCGGGGGCAGCGGGAACAAATTGAAGGCAAACATCACGATGTTGACCAGCATGCCGCCTTGCGCCATCTTGATGAAAAACGGCTCATCAACGCCCAGGCCCGTCAGCATGAAAAACAGTGCACCCCAGAGAAAGGCTTGCGCAAAGTTGGCACCGGGCCCGGCCAGAGCCACCCACACCATGTCGCGTTTGGGGTTGCGCAGGTTGCCAAAACGTACCGGCACCGGCTTGGCGTAGCCAAACAGAAAGGCGCCTGAGGTCGCAAAGTACAGCAGCAGGGGCATCAGGATGGTGCCCACGGGGTCAATGTGCTTGATCGGGTTGAGCGTGATGCGCCCAAGCATGTACGCCGTGTTGTCACCAAAATGCCGTGCGGCATAGCCGTGGGCTGCCTCGTGCACGGTGATGGCAAACAGCACCGGCAAGGCATAAATAGCCACGGTTTGAATCAGCTGGGCAATATCCATTGATCAATGTCTCTCAGGGAGTTGGAGGCTGTGCAGCTTTACAGGCCAAGGGCTGCGAGTGGACCGCGCCCCTCGCGAATAACGACGGGCTCTTCGCTGCTCAGATCAACCACGGTGGTGGGCTCCAGGGCGCAGGCACCAGCGTCAATAACAGCAGCAATCTGCTTTTTGAAGCGCTCCCGGATTTCCTGGGCGTCGTTCATGGGTTCGGTGTCGCCAGGCGGGATCAGCGTGGCGGCCAGCAGGGGGCCGTTGTGCAATGCCAGCAGCGCCTGCAGCACGGCGTGGTCGGGCACCCGCAGGCCAATGGTCTTGCGCGCTGGGTGGCTCAAACGCCGCGGGACTTCCTTGCTGGCTTCCAGAATGAAGGTGTAGGGGCCGGGCGTGGCGGACTTGATCAGGCGGTACTGCTGGTTGTCGACCCGCGCGTAGTTGGCCAGTTCCGACAGGTCGCGGCACAGCAGCGTGAGGTGGTGCTTGTCGTCCACACCCCGAACCCGGCGCAGCTTGTCGGCGGCGGCCTTGTCATCAATGTGGCAGACCAGCGCGTAGCTGGAATCGGTGGGAACCGCCAGGACTTCGCCTTTTTCAAGGAGCGCGACGGCCTGCTTGAGCAAGCGTGGCTGGGGGTTTTCAGGGTGAACTTCAAAAAGCTGGGGCATGTGCGTATTGTCCGTGAAGATGGGCGTGGATCAGCGCGGGGCTGTGGGCACTGATTGAGTGAGGCGCAGCCTGGACATCTCCCGCGCTGCCAACATGGCATTGCCTACGCCGCTGGCGGCAATCACGGCAATGCCCAGCCAGGCCAATGCATCGGGCGCGTGGTTGAAGACCAGCCAGCCCGCCAGGGTGGCAAACGCGATCTGGCTGTACAAGAATGGGGTCAATACCGGGGCAGAGGCCCGCATGTAAGCGCGAATCAGCATCAGGTGGCCGAACGTCCCCATAAAACCAATCAGCACAAACCACGGCCAGTGCGCCAGCAGGGCCGCCGTGTTCCAGCTGAACACCACGATGGGGCTCATGACCAGTGCACCGACCAGACCCGTATAAAAGTGGGTGGTGTAGGGGTTTTCGTCACCGCTGAGCCGGCTGGTCAGCACTTGAAACCAGGCATAGGCGCTGACCAGGACCACCGGAAACAGCAGTGCCCAACTGAACACTTGTCCTCCTGGGCGAATCACCAGCAAAACGCCTGCCAGGCCCGCCACCATCAGCAGCCAGCGCTGCTGTGACACGGGGTTTTTAAGTATCCAGGCCGCCATGGCGGTGGCGACCAAGGGCGACAACATCACCATGGCCGTGAACTCGCCCACCGGCAAATACTGCAGACCAAAAAACGAACAGGCGCTGGTGGTGAGCAACAGCACCCCACGCAGGGTCTGAAAGCGGGGATTGGGGGTGGACAGCAGGCGCAGCCCCTGGACGGGAAACCGCAGCGCAAAAGTCACCACCGCCTGGAAGGCGTAGCGAAACCAGAGCAGCATGAGCACCGGCGCGAGTTGCGCGGCGTATTTGGTGGCCGTATCCAGCACCGCGAAGCACAGCGCAGCCAGCACAATCAACATCACGCCGCCGCCTTGGCGGGAACGAAAGAATGACATCAGGCGTTTAAGGCGCGCCGGGGGCTGCAGCCACCAGACTGGCGGCCGGTGCGTGCTGGATGCGGTTAGCCAGCAATTCCCACACCGGCGTTAGCGTACCCGGCAGGTAGGGGAGCGTGCCCAATTCGGTGTGGCTCTCATCAGGGCTGTGAAAGTCGCTGCCCCGGCTGGCCGCCAGCCCGAACTCGCGCGCCATGTCGGCGTACACCAGGTATTCGGCTGCGCTGTGGCTGCCGGTCACCACCTCAACGCCTTGCCCGCCGTGGCTTTTGAATTCGGTGAACAGCGCGAATTCCTCATTGGGGCTGAACTTGTAGCGGGCCGGATGGGCGAGGACCGCGACGCCGCCGGCTTCCCGGATCCAGGTCACGGCATCCTTGAGTGTGGCCCAACGGTGTTCCACGTAGCCGGGTTTGCCCTCAGTCAGGTACTTGCGAAACACCTCGTTGGTTTCACGGCACACGCCGCTTTCCACCAGAAAGCGGGCAAAGTGGGTGCGTGAGATCAGCTCCAAGTTGCCGGCAAATTTCAAGGCGCCTTCATAAGCGCCGTGAATACCAACTTTGGCCAGACCGTCCGACATCTCGCGTGCGCGCTGCCCGCGGCCGCCCCGGGTATGGACCAAACCCTGCTGGAGTGCGGCGTTGTCGGCGTCAAACCCCAGCCCCACAATGTGCACCGTCTGGTGAATGAAGGTCACCGAGATTTCAACGCCGGTGACGTAATGCATGCCGGCCGCTCGGGCTGCGGCGGCCGCGCGTTGCTGGCCGCCGATTTCGTCATGGTCGGTCAGCGCCCAAAGTTCCACGCCATTGGCTTTGGCACGGGCGGCCAACGCTTCGGGGGTGAGGGTGCCGTCGGAGACAACGGAGTGGCAATGGAGGTCGGCGTTGAGGATGGAAATCACCAAATCATTTTAGGCCTTGCGGGGCCACCGTGGTGAGGCCTAGCAGTTTCCAACCCTGGATGCCGCTGCGGTACCACTTGATCTTGTGCGCCGGGTAGCCCAGGCCGAGCAGCTGGCGGATGTTGGTGGGCGACTGGCCGCACCAGGGGCCGTTGCAATACATCACCAGGGTTTTGGCACTGGCGAAGTTCCGCAGCGGCCCCACCCGGTACGCGCCAAACAGGTCTTCCACCGTGTCGGCAATCTTCTCCGCTGACGTGTGTTGGGGGTGCAGGCGGGTCCAGCTCAGGCTGATGCTGCCGGGAATCATGCCGAACCTGGCCAGCCAGTCGGGCTCGCGCGAGTCGATCAGCAAGACGGTTTTGTCGCCCTGGCCAATGCGTTTGATGACCTCCAGCAGCTCCAGTTCGCCCAGCGTCTCCACGCCGGGCGCCATCACCACCGGCTGAATGCAATAGGGGGGGCACGCGCGGGAGGTGAGCGCCAGATCGGGGTCGATCATGTTGAAGTTGTCCGGGTTGCGTTGGATGCGGACCACTTTGCCATCCAGCGTCACGTCCAGAAACAGCAGGTCGCCGGTGATGCCCACCGGCTGGTCAGCGGCCCACGCGGGCGCCAGGCCGGCCAGCATCACCAAGGCGCAGGCGATGGCGTGGCGAACACAGTTTGCAGGGGAGATGAGGGAGGGCATGGGGAGACCTTCTGGGTTCAATGGCGAGGTGATTTTGACCCACTCAAAGCTCGGCCGCTTCAATCAAAAATCGCACCCGCCGCACGCCATTCCAGGCGTCGGCATCGAGCCTGAAGGCGAGTTTCACGCGGGCTGGCAAGGGGTCGATGCGGCCAAACCACATGCCGTCCACCGGCTGGCCTTGGTGTTTGAGCTTGAGGGCCAGGTGTTTTTCACCCACCAGCCGTTGCGACACCACTTCGACTTCTTCGCTGAAGGTGGGCGCGGCAAAGCCCTGGCCCCAAACCTCCTTGTGCAACACATCGACCAACTCTACCCGGCGAAACTCGGGCTTCAAGGGGCCGTCGGTGTCCAGACGCCGGGTCAGGGTGGCGGCGTCCAGCCACTCTTGGGCGACCTCGTTCAGGCCTTGCTCAAAGTCATCAAAGTGTTCTTCGGCAATGGTGCAGCCCGCCGCCATGGCGTGGCCGCCAAAGCGCAGCAGCACGCCGGGATAGCGCTTGGCCACCAAATCCAGCGCGTCGCGCAGGTGAAAGCCGGGAATGGAGCGGCCTGATCCCTTGAGCTCATGCTCCTTGCCCGGCGCGCCGCTGGCCGCGAACACAAAAGTGGGGCGGTGCAGCTTGTCCTTGATGCGCGAGGCCACGATGCCCACCACGCCTTCATGAAAATCGGGGTCGAACACGCAAATGGCCGGTGGCGGCTCGTCGTCTTCGTCAAACAGGGATTCAGCGATGGCAAACGCCTGCTCGCGCATGTCGCCCTCGATCACGCGACGGTCACGGTTGATGCCGTCGAGCATGTTGGCCAGCTCGTCCGCACGCGCAGGATCGTCGGTGAGCAGGCATTCAATGCCCAGTGTCATGTCGGACAGGCGCCCGGCGGCGTTGATGCGCGGGCCGAGCGCAAAGCCAAAGTCAAAGGTGGTGGCCACCGGTGCGCTGCGCCCGGCGGCGACAAACAAGGCTGCCACACCAGGGGGCATGGCCAGGGTGCGCACCCGCTTGAGTCCTTGGGCCACCAGGCGGCGGTTGTTGGCGTCGAGCTTGACCACGTCGGCCACCGTGCCCAGGGCCACCAGCGGCAGCAGGGTATCCAGCTTGGGCTGGCTGGCGGCATCGAACACCCCGCGTTGGCGCAGCTCGGCGCGCAGCGCCAGCAGCACATAAAACATCACGCCTACACCGGCGATGGACTTGCTCTCAAAACTGCAACCCGGCTGGTTGGGGTTGACGATGACGTCGGCGTCAGGCAGCTCAATTTGGCCGTTCCGGCTGGCCGGCAGGTGGTGGTCGGTCACCAGTACGTGCAGTCCGAGAGCTTTGGCCGCAGCCACACCCTCAAAACTGGCGATGCCGTTGTCTACGGTGATCAACATGTCCGCGCCACTGTTTTTGACGCGTTGAGAGATCGGCGCGGTCAGGCCGTAGCCGTCCACCACACGGTCGGGCACGATGTAGCTGACATGCTGGGCGCCCAGCAGGCGCAGGCCGCGAATGGCCACAGCGCAGGCGGTGGCGCCGTCGCAGTCGTAGTCGGCCACGATGCACAAGCGTTGGTTGGCGGCAATGGCATCGGCCAGCAAAACGGCCGCGTCTTGGGTGCCTTTGAGCGCACTGGGGGGAATGAGTCGGGCCAGGCCGTCGTCGAGTTCCTCGGTGCTTTGCACGCCACGGGCGGCGTACAGCTGGGCCAGCAGGGGGTGCACGCCGGCTTGCTCCAGGGTCCAGACTGATCGGGGGGGGATGTCGCGTGCTATTATTTTCATAGCTTATCAAGCATGTGATACGCCGGCTGGATACCAAAAAGATTCATAAATCGCTTCAAAAGGGCTTGTGGCTGGCTCACAAAGGTTTGTGCGCTTGCCTCGCCACACAAGGTCAGTTGGACAGGCTGGCCCTGGTCAATCGCCCGCAGCAGGGCAGCGCATTCGGTCGCGTCCAGGGCGTGCCAGGCCTGCATCCAGGCGAGCCAGTCTTCAGTGAGTGCAGGTGCGCGCAGTGTGTCCACGACTTTGGCGTCGGTGGCAGCTGGCTTGCGCACCGTGCCCAGGCTGCCCGTGCCGCTCAACCAGAAAGAGTTGACGGGCAGCACGCCCCGCGCAGCCCGTGCGTCGTTGACAGGGTGGGTGTAGAGCAACATCTGCATCTCGTTTTGCAGTCGGCGCAGGGGAGCGGCCTGCGGGCTGCGGGGCATCCAGTGTTCGACATTGCGGCCCGCCACCCGGTCGAGTGACGCAGTAGCCAAATCGCCAAAAATCTCTCCTTGTGCCAGCCAGAGCATGGGGTGTTCGTAGCGCAACGCAATGCCGTCTTCTTCAAAATACGGTTGCATGGCGGCCATCAGCGCACGGGATTCACCTTCA
>CAZBKX010000148.1:0-2301 GCA_964492535.1 uncultured Rhodoferax sp.
ACGCCAGTATTCAGACCGATTCACGGCGCTGATGAAGTTTCAGGCCCAACGTGCCCATGGCCTGTACGACGAAGCGCTGGCCCTGCTGCCCGCGGCTGACCGGCGGGCACAAAAGCCGGGGCTGATGATGGCCAGCATCTACCGCGCCTTGCTCACCGAGATTGAGCGCGACAACTTTCAGGTGCTGCACCAGCGCGTCAGCCTCACCCCTTTGCGCAAATTCTGGCTGGCGTGGAAGGTGCAGGCGCTGGGGCGACTCTAGCCACTGGCCCGCCCATGAAAATCGCAATCATTGGTGCTGGCTGGGCCGGCATGGCCGCAGCGGTAGAAGCCACTGTGGTCGGTCATTCAGTTATTGTTTTTGAATCATCAAAGTCAATAGGTGGTAGGGCCAGAGCCCTGAACGCTCAATTACCTGACGGCACACCAGTGGTGCTGGACAACGGCCAGCACATCCTGATTGGCGCCTACACCGAAGCCCTGCGGCTCATGCGTCTGGTGGGCGTGCAGCCCCGGACCGCGCTGCTGAGTCAACCCATGCGCCTGGTGTTCCCCGACGGCCAGGGTCTGCGATTTCCCGCCTTGCCCACGCCGCTGGACGCACTGGCCGGCATTTTGGGCGCCCGGGGTTGGCGCTGGCACGACAAATGGTCCTTGCTGCGCGTGGCCACGGGCTGGCAACTCAACAGGTTTCAGTGCGACGCCGGCCGCTGCGTAGCTGATCTTTGCACGGGCTTGAGCCCGCGCGTGATGGCCGAATTGATTGAACCGCTGTGTGTCTCGGCACTGAACACCCCCGCCAATCGGGCCTGCGCCCAGGTATTTCTGCGGGTGCTTAAAGATGCCCTGTTTGGCGTGCAGGGCGGCTCCCGCCTGCTGCTACCCCGGGTGGACCTGGGCGCCCTGTTTCCAGTGGCCGCGGCGCAGTGGCTCGCGCCCCGGAGCTCAGGTGTGCGCCTGGGCGAGCGCATCACCTCCATCCAGCGACAGGGTCGGCGCTGGCAAGTGCAGGGCGAGGTATTTGACGCTGTGATTCTGGCCACCTCTGCCCTTGATGCCGTGCGCCTGCTGGACCAGGCGGCCGGCCCCGCCAGCGCCTTGGTGGCCTCTGAAATGGGCCAGTGGGCCGAACGAGCCCGCGCCCTGCAGTTTGAAGCCATCACAACGGTCTATGCCTGGGGCGAAGGCGCGCGCCTGCCCGAGCCCATGCTCACCCTGCGGGCCCAAGCCGCCCAGGGCGCCCTGTCTGGCACGGCAGCCGCACCTGCGCAATTTGTCTTTGACCGGGGACAACTCGGTGGCCCGGCAGGGCTGCTAGCCTTTGTGGTGAGTGCCAGCGAGGGTACACGAGACGAATTGCAGGCCGGGGTCCTCCAACAAGCGCGCCGGCAGCTCGGCCTGCAATTGCAAGCCGTGCAAACCGTGGTGGAAAAACGTGCCACCTTTGCCTGCAGTCCCGGGCTGCAGCGCCCGGCTCGCCGGATTGCAGCGGGCCTGTGGGTCTGCGGCGACTATGTGGACGGGCCCTATCCGGCCACGCTTGAAGGCGCTGTGCGCAGCGCCATGGACTCGGTCGCCGAAGCCCTTCACGATGCAGACGACGAACACCACACTTCGACATGACCCGAGGAAACAGCCCCATGAAACGTGCCTTGAAGATCTCTGCCTTTGTGCTGGCCTTGCTGGTGGCTGTTTCCGCAGCGGGGGTGATGTGGTACCTCCACCCCAAGCAGGTGAAACGCTCAGGCACCCAAACCCTCACCGGCCTGACTGACCGGGTCAGCGTGGGCTACGACGAGCGCGGCGTACCCCACATCAAGGCGGACAACGAGAACGACCTGTACCGGGCGCTGGGCTATGTGCACGCCCAGGACCGACTGTTTCAGATGGAAATGGTGCGCCGCCTGGCGCAGGGGGAGCTGGCCGAGATTCTGGGACCCAAATTGGTGAAGGTAGACCGGCTGTTTCGCACGCTGGGCATCCGTGCCCATGCCCGCAGCGCCGTGGCCAAGATGGACAAAAACAGCCCGTCGTTCCAAATCCTGCTGGCCTACCTGGATGGCATCAACCAATACCAGGCCAACAGTGCCGCCCCGGTGGAATTTGATTTATTGAAGATCCCCAAGCGCCCTTTCACCCCGCAGGACACTCTGGCGGTGTCGGGGTACCTCGCTTACAGCTTTGCCGCAGCACTGAAAACCGAACCAGCGCTGACCCATGTGCGCAACAAACTCGGGCCCGACTACCTGCGGGTGTTTGACCTGGACTGGGATGCCGAGGGTGTCATCAAACCCGCCGCAG
>CAZBKX010000149.1:0-3395 GCA_964492535.1 uncultured Rhodoferax sp.
GCGGTTACACCACACAAGACCTGGAGCGCTGCAATCTATCAAACCGGGCTGTGGCCTTGATTTACAACTGGTGGAGCTGGTATGTGCGACCGGCGCATCCGGCCACCCGGCTTGAGGCCATTACGTCACGCCCTTTACTGCTGGCGGGAGTAGCTCGATTGACACAGCATGCGGGTCAATCAAGGCTTTTGCTGACTATGACCCATGCAGCTGGTGATTTAATCAAGTCCATGGTGGCCAATGTCCGCAAGGGCTTGGACACTATTCTTGCAACAGCACCACAGTTGACCAAGCGTGAACGATGGACAGCTTTGGTGCGCTACATCGTAGAAAAGATCATCACAACCAAACCCCAAATGATGTTCAGCCTACGCTTATGCAGTCAAGCTTCCCGCAGCCGCTCCTCCCGGCTACGGGGTAACTGAGGAATTTAGGATCAACATCCTGTCGGAGGTGGTATTTAAACTCGATCAGGGCGGCCAGATCGTGTTCCTCAACGCTGCCTGGACGCAGCCGATGGGCCTGAGTGAGGCGTCCTCACTGGGCCGACCCCTGTCCGAATTTGCCGATGTCGCAGACCGACCCCTGCTGGAAGCCACATTGGCTGGCGCTCAACCAGCCAATCGGGCGCCCCGCGCGCTGGTTCGGTTTTCAGGCGTGGGAGCGGCGGCCCGATGGATGGAAATCTCAGTGGTGCAGGTGCCAGGGCAGGGCTTTGTTGGGGTGCTGCGCGACGTCACGCATCAAAAGCAGGCCCAGGATGAGCTTGAGCGCATGTCTCTGGTGGCCAACGACACCGACAACCTGGTGCTGATCACCGACGCCAGGGGCCGAGTCGAGTGGGTCAATGCGGCGTTTACCCGGCACACCGGCTATCCCTTGTCCTACATGCTGGGCAGGATTCCCGGCCATGTGCTACGGGGTCCGGCAACCGATCGGGCCGAAGTCGCGCGTCTGGGACGGGAAATCCGGGCTGGCCGGTCGGTCCGGTCCGAAATCTTCAATTACCGCCGCTCCGGCATTCCTTACTGGATCACGGTCTACATCACTCCGATCCGTGACGAGGCCGGCGAGATCCGCCGTTTCATCGCTGTGCAGTCAGATTCAACGGCACTGCACAAAATGCAGAGCGACCTTGAGCATGAAAAAACCCGGGCAGAAGCGGCCAACCAGGCCAAGTCCGCTTTTTTGGCGACGATGAGCCATAAGATCCGCACGCCCATGAACAGCATCCTGGGCATGGCTCAGGCAATGACGACGCCAACGCTATCCCAACAGCAGCGCGAGGAATATGCCCGCATCCCGATGGATTCAGGTGAGACGCTGCTGGCCCTGCTCAATGACATCCTTGACCTCTCGAACATCGAGGCCGGCAAGCTGGCGCTGCACCCTACCCGCACAGCTCCGCTGGCTGTTGTCAACGAGACCGTGGCCCTGTTTGCCGGCGCGGCCCATGCCAAGCAACTGACCTTGACGGTCCACTCGGAGCTGGACCGGTCGCGGTGTTACCCGATAGATGCACTGCGCCTGCGCCAGATGCTATCCAACTTCATCATCAATGCCATCAAGTTCACAGCGAGCGGCACCATCGAGGTGAGCAGTGCCCAGCTCAAACAGGACGATCAGGGCAACGAGCTGGAATTTTCCGTCAGCGACACCGGCATCGGCATCGCCACCGCCGACCAGGCTGTGCTGTTTGAGACTTTCTCGCAAGTTGACAGTTCCAGCACCCGTCACTACGGCGGCACCGGCCTGGGCCTGTCCATTGTGCGCAGTCTGGCCCAATCCATGGGCGGCAGCGTCGGCGTCCGATCCAGACCCGGCCAGGGTTCCACATTTTGGTTCCGCATCATCGCCAAGGCGGGCCTCGCGCAGGTGCCGCTGCCAGCTGTATCGCCTGCCAGCGCCCCCGCAACAGCAGAGGCCAGCACATTAGCCCCGATCCTAACCGGACACGTTTTAGTCGCCGAGGACAACCCGGTCAACCGGCTGATCATGCGCACGCACCTGGCCAAATTCGAGATCACGGTGCAGGCGGCGGAGAACGGGCATGAGGCGGCAGCAGTCAGCACCTCGGGCCAGCACTTCGATTGCATCCTGATGGACGTGCGCATGCCTGAGCTTGATGGCTTGGGCGCAACGCGACAAATCCGGGACTGGGAACACCGTCACGGGCGACCTCGCTGCCCGATCATCGCGGTCACGGCCAATGTGTTTGCCGAAGACCCGCGAGAGTGCGAAGCAGCGGGCATGGACGACTTCATCAGCAAGCCGGTCATCATGGCCGACCTGCAGCGTGCCCTGCAGAGATGGCTACCCGCCACCCGAGGACAGGAAACTCAACCGCATGAAGTGAAGTAGCGCGCATTGGATCGACCATCTGACCACCCAGAGCGCACTCTCCATCCCCGCTTTCAGGGCAAGCACCTCCTACGCAACAAGGACTCTGCCTCCAGGTGCTTTTTGCGGGCATTTGCCACACTGCATTGAGGACGCAGGGTTCAGATCTCGGCAGGCGACCTCAGTCCGACACGTTAGGGAGTTTTTACATAAAAGAAAGCATATTGCCAGGCACGGCTGTTCGAAACTCCGGAGACCAGCCCGGTGACGGCCCCCTGAGGCAAGCTGACCACCACCAAGCCGGATGCAGAGCTCGACGGCGTGATCAGCGCCGTGTAGACCGTGGGCGAGACCCTAGTCAAAGCACTTGCCGAGGCCATGGCTGAAGGATCGCTCGACCCGAGCACACTCAGACTGAGTTTGTCAAGCGTGAAGCTGTTGCCAATATCGATGTTGAAGTTTAGGGTAACCGTGAACTGACCCAGGATCGTGCCGGCACTGGCGGTGATATCCACACGCGGCTCGGAATCAGGCACGACCGTGTTGTAGGCTTGACTGAAGGGGTAGCTCTTGGTGTTGGACACACGACCTGTGCTGTCGCTGAAGGCGCCAACCGGCACGGTGATCTCGATCGTGCCCGTGCTGTTGACATTGGGTTGAATCACCGTGGTGAATTCACTCGCGCTGAGCCTGGTAAAGCTGCTGGGAACCAGTTTGGCGCCGGTCATCGAGAACGGCAAGGAGCCGCTGGGGAAAGCCCCCACGTCGGCAGTGAACTTGAACCGCAAGGTAACTGGCCCACTGGCAGAGCCCACCACATTGCTGCTGACAGTGAGGTCTGGCGCCACAGGCTCGACGACCTCGACGACAGGGCTGCTTCCACCCCCTCCGCAGCCGCCCAGCAGCGCGGCCATCAAGACCATCAGCCCCATGGCGATGGCAAGCCAGCCACGGGACGATCGCACGGCGGATGACACATCGCCGAGGCGGCTGAAACGACGGCTTGAGACAGTGTGCAGTAGGGTCATGGGAACTCTCATGAAGGACGTTTGGGC
>CAZBKX010000150.1:0-8996 GCA_964492535.1 uncultured Rhodoferax sp.
CCCCAACTTGAAGAACTGCGCCAGACCTTTGGCGCCCGATGGTGACCCTATGCCCCAATTTGCAGCCAATTTGTCCATGCTCTACCCCGAGCATGCGTTTCTGGATCGCTTTGAACCCGCCGCCCGTGACGGCTTCAAGGCCGTCGAATATTTGTTTCCCTACGCGTTCCCGGCAGAAGAGATTGCTGCGCGCCTGAAAATCCATGGCCTGCAGCAAGTGATGTTCAACGCCCCACCGGGTGACTGGGATGGGGGCGAGCGCGGCCTGGCTTGCCTGCCGGGGCGCCAAGCCGAGTTTCAGACCGGGTTTGCGCTGGCGCTGGACTACGCTGCAGCCCTGGGCTGCCCCCGCATTCATGTGATGGCGGGGCTCCTGCCAGCCGGCACCGAGCGCGCTGCTCTCTACCCCACCTATGTCAGCAACCTGCGTTGGGCGGCGGGCCAAGCCGCGCAGCAGGGCGTGAATGTACTCATTGAGCCCATAAACACGCGCGACATTCCCGGCTTCTTCCTGAACCGCCAGGACCATGCCCACCAGGTGCTTGTCGATGTGGGCGCGCCCAACCTCAAGGTGCAGATGGACCTGTACCACTGCCAGATTGTGGAGGGCGACCTGGCCATGAAGCTGCGCCAGTACTTGCCCACCGGCTGTGTTGGCCATATCCAGATTGCCGGCGTACCGCAGCGCCACGAGCCTGATCTGGGTGAGTTGAACTACCCCTACCTGTTCTCGGTGCTCGATGAGCTGTGCTTTGACGGCTGGGTGGGTTGCGAGTACCGGCCCAAACTGGGCACGCAGCCGGGTGGCACATCGGCTGGCCTGGGCTGGCTCAAGCCGTATCTTTAGGCCAAGCACCGTGCGCTGCCTGTCATCGCTCCAGTGCCTGAAGCCGGCCTGGGCGAGGTGCCAATGGGTTGGGCCCTGCACATGGCTTGTTTGCGCATCGACCGGGGCGCACGGGCAGGTCGCGCCGCTCCTGGAGGCGTCTTATGCCGGGCGACCCGCGCTGGTGTATGTGCCAACGACGCTTGCGCCTTCTGGCTCCCGGGCTTTGGTGGTCGTTTTACATGGCGGGTTGGGCAATGCCAAGCGCATTGCCACCCGGACCCATGAGGGCGGCCTGAACATGAATGCCGTGGCTGAAGAGGGCGGGTTTGTGGTGGCCTATCTCAACGGCACACCGGTTGCGCGTCTGCTGGGCGCCGACAAGCTGGGCTGGAATGCCGGCAACTGCTGCGGACTGCCGGCCCAGACTCAGGTCAATGATGTGGCTTATATCGAGTCGGCGGTCCAAACCATTGCCCGCCAACAGGGGGTTGACCCGAGACGCATTTACGGGGTGGGGCACTCCAACGGGGCCATGATGACCCAACGGGTGATGTGTGAGTCGTCGTTGTACGCCGCCGCTGTGCCGATCTCTGGCGCCCTGGAGAGTGGCAGCGCCCGTTGCCCTGCGGCAAGGGGAAAGAGGCTGATGGCTCTTCACGGCGAGAACGATCAGAACGTGCCCATGAGCGGCGGCCAGGGGTCCAAAGGCCTGTCGCGCACGAGCTATCAGTCTCAGGCGTCGACGGCGACAGTCTGGCAAAACTCCGGGGCCAGTTATGACCTGCAGGTCATCAAGGACGCGGATCACTCGGTGGACGCCATTGCGCGCCAGATCGCCACATCGGAGTCCACCACCCTGTCCCGAAAATTGGCCCGGTTTTTTGGTTTGATTTAACGCGCTCAGTTTGAAAGTTCTTCGAACAATATGTCCTGAGCACCCTCCCAGAGAACCTTGCGTCCGAGTTCTCGCAATTGCTCTCGGCCTTCAACCAGGGTCAGAAAGTGATTGCCAGCCAGCGGTCCCATCTTGCTGGCGAAACTGCAACTGCCATAGGCCAAAATAATCTCGGTTTCGCTGTATCCACCCGGATAGAAGAGGATGTCACCCACTGAGGGGTGGCTGGTATGGTTTTCGAAACCCACGCCCAAGTTGAACTCACCCAGTGGCACCCACATGCCCTCACCGCTCCATTTGACATGGATGACCTGCTGCCGGTAAGGCAGCAGCTTCATGAACGCGGCCACCGTCTGGGGCGCCTCAGGGCTGGTTTCAGCGATGAACGTAGTGTTCGCCACGGTAATTCGGATGCGAGGCATGTCAGGAGTCCTTAAGGTTAGGAGAGGGAGGATTCGCGGCGGTGATCCATTTGTCGACAGTGGGCGCTTGCCACAGCGTCAACGCATCGAGTAGCAATATCGGGTCTGCGTCGATGATGATCATGTCCCGGTGCTCGGGTTTCATAAAGCCTTCCTGCACGGCATGGCTCAGCATGGCCCGCATCGGTTCGTAGAAACCGTGCACGTTGAGCGCGCCGCAAGCCTTGATGTGATCACCGAGCTGAGTGAGCGTGGCGGCTTCGAACAGCTCCTCAAGTGTCCCCAGGCCGCCCGGCAACGCCACGAATGCATCGCAGAGGGCGGCCATGCGTGCCTTGCGCTCGCGCATGTCGTTCACGATTTCATGGCGGCTCAGCCCAGGATGTTGATGGCCTCGTTCGCGCAGTCGGCGGGTGATGATGCCCACCACCGTGCCGCCAGCCGCCAACGCGGCGTCGGCCAGCACACCCATCAGCCCCATGTGTGTGCCCCCATATATCAGCGTGAGTTGACGTCTGGCAATTTCGCAGCCGAGCGACGCGGCGGCCTCGCGGTACGCCGGCGATGTGCCAGCGTTGGATCCGGAAAAAACGGCGATGCTCTTCATGGTCAAGCCATCGCCATGTCGGTCTTGCGTTGCGTCCAGCCCGTCATACGGCCTTCGACCCAGGAAGCCATGGCATACAAAAATATTCCCATGATGGCCAACAACACCAGGCCGGCAAACACCAAGGCCACATCAAAATTGCCGCTGGCAAGCATCATCACGGTACCGATGCCTTTGTTGGACGCCACAGTTTCGCTCAGCACCGTCCCAACAAAGGACAGCGTGATGGCGATCTTCAGAGACGCGAACAAGTAAGGCAGTGCGCGGGGTAAGCTAACGTTCCACAAAATGTCGCGCTTGCGGGCGCCTAGAACCCGCAGCACGTCTTCAAGTTCAGGCTCGGTACTCGCCAGACCCGTGGCCACATTCACCACCACCGGGAAGATACAGATCACCATCGAGGTCAAAATAGCCGGCACCGTGCCCGAGCCAAACCAGACCACAAACAAGGGCACCACCGCCACCTTCGGAATACTCGAAAACCCCACCAACAACGGGTACGCCACATCGTAGGCCAGTCGGGAAGATCCAATCAGCACGCCTACCAAAATACCGATCAGCACACCCAAGGCAAATCCGGCCAGTGTGGTGTAAAGCGTTTGAACCGTGTGCGGCCAGAGCAAGGGCATTTTGTCAATCAAGACCAGCAAGACCTGGCTCGGCCTGGGCAACACCAAATCAGAAACCCCGCTGACCAGACAAGCGATTTCCCAGAACAAAAAGAAACTCAGCAAGGTGAATGCTGACAACATGCGTTGTCGCATTTGAGAAGACATGGTGTTCATGCTGGCACCTCCTGCGCTTGAGCCAATTCCAAGGCGTCTCCGTCACGACGGGCCACCGCAATGCGCATGCGCAATTGCTGCACCAAGCCGGCGAAGTCGGCCGAATAGCTGCTCTCCAAAGTCCGTGGTCTGTCGAATGGGACGTCACGAACGTCAAGGATGCGCCCGGGACGGGCACTCATCACGCAGATCCGGTTGGCCAGATAAGCCGACTCACGCAGGTCATGCGTAACCAGCAGCACGGTCGGCTTTTTGGTCATCCACAGCGACTGCATGATGTCCCACAACTCTTCGCGGGTGAACTGGTCAAGCGCGCCGAAGGGCTCGTCCAGCAACAGCAACTCTGGGTCATGAATTAGCGCTCGACACAACGAGGCGCGCTGCAACATGCCGCCGGAAAGTTGCCACGGACGTTTGTCGCCAAAGCCACGTAAACCCACCTGGGCCAGCAGTGCCTCAACCCGGTCTGTGTATTCGCCGCGCCGCTTGCGCCGGTAGTCTTGCCGGAAGGGCTGAACAATCTTGAGCGGAATCATCACATTGTCCCGAATCGTCAACCATGGCAGCATGGTCGGATTCTGAAACGCCAGACCGACGCGCAGGCGCGGTGCCTCTGACGCATTGCTGTCGCACGGTCCCTGGGGAGCCACCGCACCGACCTCACGTCCAGCGGCGATGACCGCGCCTGAACTCGGTTTTAGAAGTCCCGCAACCAACTTGAGAATGGTCGATTTTCCGCAACCACTGGGGCCTACCAAGGCAACGAAGTCACCTTTGTCGATGCCCAATGACGTGTGGTCCAGTGCGACTGTGCCACCGCCGTAGCGCAGTGTCACGTCGGACAGTTGAATGAATGAATTGGTCATGACGTCTTTCACTTGAGTTCAAATGCAACCGCTAAATCGCAGCGCGACTCGGCATTCGGACAATGGCGGCCAAAGGCCCGCCACCGGCCGGGCCCTGGTGCTCCGCGCCGCCAGAAACGTACAGCGCGCCCTGTCCCACCACCGAAGCCAACACGCCACCCACCACGGCGCGTGCATGGCGCGTGGAGTGAATGTCCGAGTCGTTGAGCATGGTGTGGCGAACGCCGCGCACCAAAGCGTTTGGGCTGGCCTCGGCTTTGGCCAACAGGTTGACCACCCGCGCCGACACTTCCGTTTGATCATGGTCCGGATCCAGGCAAAAAGCGCTCAGCAACAGTTTTCGTACACTGGCCGCATCGATGGCGTCCACCATGACGGTGTGCGCAATCCTCAGCGTTGAGGCGCTGCCGACCGCCTCACCCAGCACGATCACGACATTGCCTTCAAGCTCAATGCCGGCTGACACTGAAGCCCGTTCAGAATAAAGCGTCCAGTCGGTCAAGACCGCCGCGTCACTCACCTGCGTAGGCGTCACCTCATTCAGCGCCAGCGCTACGCCAAGGGCAGAAGCACCGCGTGAATAGCCCATCGACTCGTAACTGTCATGGGTCACGGGCATGTGCCCGCGAGATAGCGCATCAGCCGTTTTGGTTGCCGTTAGCAGCGGGCATTTGACTTGCACAAAATGAACATCCGCAGCGTCGGTAATGCCCGCATCGCGCATCGCCTCCAGCGTGGCGTGATGCGTAGCCTTGATTTGCGCAGAGCGTCCCAATTCCTCGGGCAAGAAATCCACCGTATGGGCAATGCCCAGAACAAGACGCTTTTCAGTGGACGCGTGGCCCGCTGCCACTGGCAGCCATCGACGGGTAAAGACCGTGAAATGCGGCGCCAAGATGCCCTCGGTCCCGCCAGACATCACCAACGCCACACGCTCATGAACCTGCGCCGGCGTGCAACCCAAGGCCGGTGACAGCAAATGGCACCAGGCGCTGCTGGCGTATTCGCGTGTGAAATCATTGACACAACCATTGCCTTCAGTTTTTCCCATCACGGCCACGACCTCGGCCAGCACCAATTCGCCAGAGTCAGTCAAGGCTTGCACACCGGACAAATCGCCGGGGCCACGGCAAGGGATGCGCCAGACATCAATTTGCTGACACTGGGTTTTAGTCATGTGCCAACCTTGGTGTCGAGCAAGGCCGCCATGACCTCTGCAGACGGCAGCGCGTTCACAGGAACACCTGGCGGCGTCTGCAAGATCGCGCTGGTGTAGTGCTCAGTGTTGCGCGGCTTTGGTGTCGGCATTTTTTGGATACCCTTGACTGATCGTCCCCAACCGGCGGCTTCAGCCACGAGCTTGCCGTGTTGCATCACAAAACGCCCGCGTACCATCGTGTGTACTGGATAGCCCTGCACGGAACGACCGTTCCAGGGTGAAATCTTGCTGATACTTTGCAGGCGATTTTGTGACAGCACGCCAGCAAGAGCCATGTCGACGATCGCGATGTCGGCGTGCGCGCCCGGCGCGATGACGCCCTTGGTACCGAAAAGCCCCCAAGCTTTGGCGGGAGCCACCGAGCTCCACCGGACATAGTCCATCAAGGTCGCGCGGGCTTTGTTGACTTCCGTCAGCATCAGCGACATCTGGGTTTCGACACCCGGGAAACCGCAGTCGCAGTCCCAGATGCTCTCGCGGGTTTTCTCATCTGGAGAATGCGGTGCGTGATCTGTCGCAATCATGTCGATGGTGCCGTCCATCAAAGCATCCCATAACGGCTGGTTGTGGCGCGCTTCGCGGATAGGTGGATTGAGCCGCATGATGCCGCCCAGCGTGCGCATGTGGTCGGTGTTGAGTAGTAGATATTGGGGGCAGGTTTCAGCCGTGACATCGACGCCGCGGCGCTTGGCTTCGCGCAGCAAGTACAGCGAATCAGCGGCGCTGTGGTGCGCAATGTGGACGCGCGCGCCGGTCCATTCGGCCAACGTCAGCACGCGACCAATGGCTTCGATTTCAGCCACCGCAGGGCGGGCAGCCAAATGCGCAAACGCATCAATTCGCCCTGCAACTTGCATGTGTTGCTGGCGTCGCGACAAAATGGACGAATTCTCGGCATGCACCACGGTCCGGATACCCAGCGGTGCAAGTTTCTCAAAACCTTCCAGCAGCGCGCCATCACTGGGCGATGGCAAACTCCCAAAGGTGTTGCCGACAAAGGCCTTGAAGCTGGTGACCCCCGCATCCAGCAGCTCTTCAAGTCGGTCCACCGAGTCGTCGCCAAAGAGCCCGTGAATGCCGAAATCAACGTATGACGATTCAGCTGCTTTTTGTTTGATGCGCAAGGCCTCAACGGTGCCCGTCGGGGGGTTGGTGTTCGGCATTTCAAACACGGTCGTGACGCCACCGCAGGCAGCAGCGGCAGAGCCGGTCTTCCAGGTTTCCTTGTTTGGATAACCTGGATCACGAAAATGAACATGGCTGTCAATCGCACCAGGCAACAGGTACATGCCGTCGGCACGCATCTCGTGGCGCGCAGGGGGCATTAAATCATCATGGCCCACGGCAACGATGAGTTCCCCGGCGATAGCGACCGAGGCATCAATGATTTGATCGCCAGACACCACGCGTGCGCCGCGAATCACCAGATCGACTTCTTTCATGGCGTGCCTCATCACAACATCGCCCAACCGCCATCAACCGGCAAGTCCACACCGGTGATCTGGCGAGACACGTCACTGGCCAAAAACAGGCAGGCGTTGGCGACATCCGTGTCGGTTGAGACACGCCGCAGGGCGTAGTCTGTAGCGTGCCTCGTCATGGCTTCGTCCAGCGAGATGCCCAGCTTGTCGGCCATGTTGGCGCAGACTTTCTCACGAAAGCGTGGGCCGTCCACCATGCCAGGTGCAACACAATTCACATTGATCCCGTACGGGCCGGCCTCCAGCGCAAAACTCTTGGTGATGCCTCGCAGCCCCCACTTGGAGGCCGAGTAGGCCGTCCGACCGGCGCGCCCACGCATGCCGAACGTGCCGCCCACGTTGACGACCTTACCGCTCTTGCGCTCAACCATGCCGGGCAAAACAGCGTGCATGGTGTTGAAGCAGCCCGTCATATTGAGTTCAACGATGGCGGAAAACTCAGCCGCAGTGGTTTCCCAACCCGTCTTGCCGATCGGGCCTGAGCCGCCGGCCACGTTGACCAAAATGTCAATGCGGCCAAAACGTTGGGTCGCAGTAGCAGCCAGTGCTTCAGTCTGCACGGCGTCGGTCATATCACACGGCACCACAAGCACGTCGGCGCCAAGCGCACGGGCTTCAGCCGCAACGGGTTCAATGGCTTCGATGTCTCTGCCTGCCAACACCAGCGTTGCGCCCTCTTGGGCGAAGGCCAGCGTCACCGCTCGGCCCATGCCCTTGGCGGGACCGGTGATCACCGTTACTTTGTCGTTCAGTTGAAGTTTCATGGTCATAGTCTTTCGATCAATTTATAGTTTGGAAGGACGCTCAGCACGCGCTGGCAAAAAGCTGCGGTTGAAAACCTCTTCTGGCAGTGGCGCACGGGTCAGTTGGTTGGCCTCCACCACGACACCGATAGAACGCTTCAGGCGCACTGAGTCCACATCGCCCAGGCCGATCTTGGCGATCTCCGGATGACTCATTTCCTCTTTCAGGGTAGCCACCAGGCGCTCTTTTTCAACGTCACGTTTGAGTAAAGGCTCGCGCTTCATCAGCGAGTCCATGGCCATTTCTGGATTGGCAACGGTGTCGACGATGGCGCGGTTCAGCGCTTTCAAAAAACCCTGGACAGCTTTGGGGTTGTCGCGCACAAAATTGCGTGAGAAAAGAACCGTGTTGGAGTACAGGTCAAGACCGAAATCACCATAGTTGATGAAGCGCAGATCTTTCTCTGGATCAAGGCCGACCAACTTGGCGCTAAAGTAAATCGTGTTGATGTAGCCGAACACGCCATCGACCTGGCCACGAATCAGCATTTGCTCGCGCAGGTTCGGGGCCATGTTGTTGATGGCGATCTTGCTCGCCTCCAACTTGGCGGCCTTGGCAAAAGCCGGGAACAACTTGAGCGCGCCGTCATTGGCTGGGCCGCCAATAGTTTTACCTTCAAGGTCTTTCGGCGTGCGGATCGGGCTGTCTTTTTTGACGGCAATGGTGAAAGGTGGCGTGTTGTAGAGCATGTAAACGCCAACTGGTGCCTCGGTCGGACGCTTGGCAGCGAAGTCGATCAGCGCATTGATGTCGCCAAAACCAGCGTCATAAGCGCCACTGGCCACCTTGGCGATGGGCGCGGACGAACCCTCGCCTTGGTCGAGTTCGACGTCAAGACCTTCGGCTTTGAAGTAGCCCTTGTCTTGAGCCACAAAAAACCAGGCCTGTGGCCCTTGGTACTTCCAGTTCAACACCATTTTGATCTTGGTCTGCGCGAAGGATGCAGCAGGAAAGAGGGCAGCGCACAAGCTGAGCACGGCAATGCGGCGATTGAATTTCATGTGGATTCCTATGGGTTGGGTGGATGAATCAAAGAGAAGAAAGCAACGGGGATAGTTGTGAACGTGCGGTCTGGAAAAAAATGGTCT
>CAZBKX010000151.1:0-16070 GCA_964492535.1 uncultured Rhodoferax sp.
CCGGGGCGCGCTGGACGCAGGCGCCTCCACCATCACGCTGGAGATGGAAATTGCAGCCGTGCACGCCATTGCCGAACTTGCGCAAGCAGAGCAAAGCGAAGTGGTCGCCGCCGCCTATGCCGGTGAGCAACTGGCGTTTGGTCCGGAATACATCATTCCCAAGCCGTTTGATCCCCGCCTGATGATGAAGATCGCGCCTGCTGTGGCCCAGGCCGCAGCAGACAGCGGCGTCGCTCTGCGTCCGATTCAGGACATGGACGCCTACCGCGAGCGCCTGCAGAGCTTTGTCTACGCCTCTGGCACCATGATGAAGCCCATTTTTGCAGCGGCCAAAAAAGCATCCAAAAAGCGCGTGGCCTACGCCGAAGGGGAAGAAGAGCGCGTGCTGCGCGCCTGTCAGATCGTGGTGGACGAGGGCCTGGCCCGCCCCACCCTGATCGGGCGGCCCGTCATCATTGCCCAGCGCATTGCCAAGTTTGGCCTGCGTCTGAAAGAAGAGCTGGACTACGACGTGGTCAACGTCGAGCAGGACGACCGTTACCGTGATTTCTGGCAAACCTACCACCGCATGGCCGAGCGCAAGGGCATGACGGTTCAAGTGGCCAAGATCGAAATGCGCCGCCGCCTGACCCTGATTGCCGCCATGCTGCTGCACAAAGGCGACGTGGACGGCATGATCTGCGGCACCTGGGGCACCACCGCCATGCACCTGCAATACATTGACCAGGTCATCGGCAAGCGCCCGGGCGGCAGCCCCAGCACGCCTCAGGATGTACAAATTTATGCCTGCATGAATGGCCTGATGCTGCCCGATCGGCAGATTTTCCTGGTGGACACCCACGTCAACTACGACCCCACTGCAGAAGAACTGGCTGAAATCACCGTGATGGCAGCCGAGGAAATGATGCGCTTCGGCATTCACCCGAAAGCGGCCCTGCTGTCGCACTCCAACTTTGGCAGTAGCAACCAGCCCAGCGCCATCAAGATGCGCGACACGCTGGCCCTGCTGCGCGAGCAGGCGCCATGGCTTGAAGTCGATGGCGAAATGCACGGCGACGTGGCTCTGGACGGCGACGCCCGCGCCACGCTCATGCCCAACAGCACGCTGGCTGGCGACGCCAACTTGCTGGTCTTGCCGAATATCGATGCCGCCAACATTGCGTACAACCTGCTCAAAACAGCCGCGGGTGGCAATATTGCCATTGGCCCGGTGCTATTGGGGGCAGCCAAACCGGTGCATGTGCTGACCGCCAGCACCACGGTGCGTCGGATTGTGAACATGACTGCGTTGACTGTGGCGGACGCCAACGCCGAACGGTAATTGACAACGGTTAAGCGGGTGTTCACTTAGACCTTTCTGATTGAGTACCCGAGTGCCCGTTTAGCGGGCATTCACTTGCATTTACTCGCCAAATACGCGACACTAGCGACCTCGAAATTACCGGGTAAACCCGGAGTGTCCTTGGGGAGTGTTTTTCATGTCGCGTCTGACGAAGCTAAAGTCAGTATTCACTGGCTTTTTGCTGGCAGGCTTGGTCGCCACCGGTTGGGTGCAAGCCAAAGGCCCGCTCCCTGATGGGGTTCAGACCACCATACCGGCCAACAAGCTGACGGAACAGGGGATCAAAACTTACACCCTGATTCATCAAGGTGGCCCCTTTCCGTATGAAAAAGACGGCACAGTTTTTGGAAATCGGGAGCGTTTGTTGCCCTCCCAAAAGCGGGGTTATTACCGCGAATACACCGTGTCCACGCCAGGCCTGAAGCACCGGGGAGCCCGGCGCATTGTGTGCGGGGGAAAGCCCACCTTGCCTGACACCTGCTATTACACGGCCGATCACTATGCGAGTTTTCGCACGATCGTGCCCTGATATTTGAGTTTTATTTTGTGAATAGTGAATCGGAATCGAGAATGAACATGCCATTGAGTCAAGAAACAACTGCACCCCAAAGTGCTCCAGGGGAGATCCCATTGCGGGGGGTGCGGCCCAATATCGTCCAGTCCATCCGGGCTTTTCGGGTGCAGGAACTGCAAGACGCGGCGCAAACGTTGGGACAGCATTTTTTGTACGCCAGCCTGGCCAACGCCCAGACCAAACAAGACGTTCTGGACCTGATTGGTCAGCAGTTCAAGTTGTCCGCGCATGTGGGCAAAAACTTTGATGCGCTGTACGACAGCATGACCGACCCATTGCACAAATCCGGCCCCCAGCCTGGCTTTATTGCTGTACTGGAGCACATCCCTGCCAACGCCAAGTTTGACAAGGAAGCCCGTGAGCAGTTGCTGGACATCTTCCGTGATGCCGCCGATTACTGGGGAGACCGGAAAATTCCATTCCGATGCTTCTATTCTTTTCTGTAGCCCGTTCTGCACACACCAGCCAAGCAGAACGGGCGAACGAGGCAACAAGCAACAACGCGGGCGTCCCGACGATTGCCGGCATTGAGTTGACCACTGAGTCGGGCGAAAAGATGCCGACCGACAAATTGGTCGACGTGTCGCCTTTGGCACTGCGCATGAGCAGTCCTTTCAACGCGGGTTATTGGATGGCAGCCGCCTGATAGCGCCAACGCCCTGACGCAAAAAGCCCACTTCATGTGGGCTTTTTTCTGGGCGCAAGGCAAATTGGACCGCAGTAGTGGCGCAGCCTGCGCCCACGCTGGGTCAGGCGGGGATGTCTTTGACCTGGGCGCCCAAAGCCAGCGCCAGCGCCACGTACTCGGCTACCGGCACTTCTTCAGCACGGCGCTGCGTATTGAATTCACCCGCAAAACCTTTGTCCGTCAGCCACTTGCCCAAGGTGTGGCGCATCAGTTTGCGACGCTGACTGAAGGCCACCTGGACCAGTTCACTCAACAGCTTCACATCCACGGCGACCGGGTCAACGTGGGGCACCATGCGCACCACCGCACTGTCCACCCGGGGCGGCGGGTCAAAACTGGCGGGGGGCACAAAGAGCACATTGTCCATCGCGTAGCGCCATTGCAACATGACACTCAGGCGCCCGTAATCCGAGGTTTTAGGGCGTGCCACCATGCGGTCGATCACTTCTTTTTGCAGCATGAAATGCTGGTCCTCGATGACATCCACAAAGTCAAGCAGGTGAAACAGAATCGGGGTGGAGATGTTGTAGGGCAGATTGCCCACCACGCGCAATTTGGAAGCGCGTGTATCGGCGGGTAAGCCTGCTTGTGCGAGGTCGGCAAAGTCCACCTTGAGCACATCGGATTCAATGACTTTGAGCTGAGGATGCGCGCGCAGCCGCACCGCCAGATCACGGTCAAGTTCAATCACGGTCAACTGGCCCAGACGCTCCACCAGGGGCTGCGTCAGAGCCGCCAGGCCGGGCCCGATTTCGACCATGGCCTGCCCGGCCTTGGGGTCAATCGCGTCGACAATGGCCTCGACGATGCCTTTATCCGAGAGAAAGTGCTGGCCGAAACGTTTGCGGGCAATGTGTTTCATGACGCTGGGGCTCAGAGTGGCGGCTCGCGCAACTCCACATAGGCTCGACCCCGGAGTTCTTGCACCCAGAGGGCGTAGGCCTCATCGAGTTTCTTGTCCCTCAGGATAGCGCGCACGGTTTCACGCTGTTCGCTGGCGCTCAGCGTGGTATTGCGGCGCTCGGTCAGCTGGATCAGGTGCACACCAAAGCGGGACACCAGCGGCTCGCTGATCTGATTGGGTGTCAGCCGGTTCAGGACCGCTTCAAACTCCGGCACAAACATGCCGGGGTTGGCCCAGCCCAGGTCACCGCCCTGAGCTGCGCTGCTGTCTTGCGAATTTTCACGTGCCAAGGCCGCAAAATCAGCCTGGCCCGCCAAAATTCGGCTGCGCAATTGCTTGAGTTTCTCCACCAGCGCGCCCTCGGTCAGCTGGGGGGTGGGTCGCAGCAAGATATGGCGCGCACGGCTTTGGATGACCGTCATGCTCGGTAAGGTCGCGCTGTTTTTCTCGATCACCTTGAGAATATGAAACCCGGCACCCGAGCGCACCAGTCCGGAGATTTCGCCTACGCCCAAGTTGCGGGTGGACTCCAGAAACAGCGGTGGGTAACGGTTGGCGGTGCGCAGACCCATCTGGCCGCCATTGGCCAAGTCCGGTGCATCAGAGAATTCCCGCACCAAGGCAACAAAATCAGCCCCGCTGCGGGCGCGGTCAAGCGCGCGTTGGGCGCGGGCCTGCAGGGCGTCTATCTGGACTGGCGTGGCGCTGTCAGGCACCACCACCAGAATTTGCGCGAGGTTGATTTCCTGGGCCGATGTATCCGTCGAGTTTTGTTGCTCGCGCACGTATTGATCGACATCCTGGTCGCTCACCCGCACGCGCGCGTCCACATCTCGCTCCCGCAAGCGGGTGATCAGGATCTGGTCTTGCAACTGGCGCCGGAACTGGGCCACGGACAAGCCATCGCGCACAAGCCGCTGGCGCAAACCGGCCAAGTCCAGCTGGTTTTGCCGCGCCACGGCCAGTTCCGCCTCATCAATCGCGGCTTCGTCTGCGCGAATGCCGGTTTCAAGAGCCGACTGCAATTGCGCTTTTCGGTTGATCAGGCTCTCCAGCACGTCACGCGCCAGCGCCTGGGTGTTGGCAGGCGGACGGCCCTGCTGGTTCAGTTGCTGCATGACCCGCTGCAGCTCCTGGCCCACCTCGTTGTTGGTGATCGGCTCGGAATTGACCACCGCCACGATGTAGTCGGCCTGGCGCTGCACTGCAGGCGATGTGGGCAGCGGATTGGAAGAAAAACGCAAGCCCTGGGCCTGGGCGGTGAATGCTGCAAACAGGGCCAGTGACAGGGCCGCAAATCGATGGGTCATGGTGGAGATCAATCGTAATTACTGAATCGGCTGGGGGAGCTGCTGAGCACCCCCAGGGTCTGGTAGCCGGGAATATTGTCCCTGAGGGACTTCAGGGGACTCACTCCCAAGCGCGTGAAACCGACGAACTCCAGTTGGAACATCACGCGCTGGGTGGCGGAGGAGGTGCTGGTTTGCAACCGCTCCAGTACGACACGCCCCAGCCAACAGCCTGCATCGTACTCAAATCCGAGCACCGCGCCCACCAGTTTGCGCTCGGCTACGCTGTAGTTCATGCGACCCACACTGTACCAGCGCCCTGTGCAGCCGCTGGCGCCCGCACCCTGCAGTGGTTCCTGCACCGCACGCCGGTCATTCAGCAGGTTCTGCAGGGGCCATTGCCAGCCCAAGTCCAGCTGTTCGCTCAAGTCCCGCTGATAGCGGTAGGCTGCGCTGACGGTGCGGTAGCGGCCGGGGTTGTAGGTGGCCCCCACGGTCGAGCGTACGGACTCACTGGTCTTGGGGTTGAACTGCACCGTGGTGTCAAACGACCACTTGGGATCCCAATTGAGAGAGGTGCCCAGGAGCAAGTCGCTGAGGCGGTCTGCCACGGGGCTGGCCCCGGGCAGGGTGACGTTTTGGTCCTTGAACCGCAGGCGCTGGGCTACGCCAAACCGCGCGGTCTGCGCCCCCGTGGCGGGGTCCAGCAAGCGCGTGGTCAGCCCGAGGGTGAGCAGGTGGCTGTCGGAAATCCGGTCATTGCCGACGAACGCGTTTTCAGACCACAAGGTGGCAAAGTTGAAGTCATTGGCGCCCGAGTCGAAGTTGGGCAGCGACTGCTGATCCCGGTACGGGGTGTTGACATAAAACGCCCGGGGCTCCAGCGTCTGGCGAAAGGCCCGGCCGAGGTAGCTGGCATCGCGCTCAAACACCAGGCCACTGTCCAGACTGAAAGTGGGCAACACACGGCTGGCCGTGGTCATGCCGTTGGCCAGCGGCGCATCAAATTGGTAACTGGTGGCGTGCAGTTGCAACTTGGGGGTAATGAAGCCCGCCGGAGAAATCCAGGGCTGGCTCACCTGCATTCTGGAGAAAGCGCGCTGGGCATTGGGCTGCAGGGTGCGCGTGCGGTCGGACTGAAAGCGGGTGTAGTCCGCCTCGACCGTGACGTCAAACCCCTTGACGTCCTGGCGCGCATAACGCGTCACCAATTGCGGCAAGCGGTCATAGGGAGGAACGATGGGGGCCGTCACGTCTTGCAGGGTTTGCCACTTGGACGTGCGCACGCTACTGGAGAAATTGCCGTTGTTCCACGACAGTGCGGTGGCGTTGGACAACAGGCGCTGGGTCAACGTTGCTGAGTTGCCGGTGAAGTCGCGCCAGTAGTTGTCGTCACTGACCCGGTTCAGGTTCAGGCTCAGGGCCGCTCCGTTGTCGGTCAGGCTGCGGGTCAGGCTGTTGTCCAGCAGGCCCTGGTGCGCCAACTCCAGACCCCACCGGCTGCTGTCACGCAGCGCGTCCACCGGCATGACATCTAGGCGCAGCTGGCCGGAGTAGTCGGCCTCCAGATAACGAAATTGATTGCCCAGGTTCAGGCCCCGCTTGCTCATGACGGTGGGCGTGAACGTGGCGTCCCGATTGGGGGCGATGTTCCAGTAATAGGGCACCCCCACCTCAAACCCGTTGACCGTATCCAGCCCCAGGGTGGGTGGCAGGAAACCCGATTTGCGCTGGTCACTCAAGGGAAAACTCAAATACGGAATGGGCAACAGCGGCACCCCCTTGAAGCTCAGCAATGCGCCCTCGGCCGTGCCCACGTTATCTTCGGTATCCAGTCTGAGCGTGGCCGCGCGCAAGATCCAGTCGGGCATCCAGTCAGGGCCGGGAAGGCGCTGGCAGGTGGTGTAAGTGGCGTTGTGAATGACCGCCCTTTTGTCGTCGATGAAGTCAACCCGGTCGGCCTCGCCATGGGCCTTGTTCTTGAGAAAACGGTAGCGCGTCTCGTTGAAAAACCCTTCAAAGGCGTCCACCTTGAGCTCCAGCAAAGAGCCCTCGTACACATTGCCCGCCCGGTTGATCAGCACCTGGCCCCGGGCCCGGGCCAAGTCGGTGGACTGGTCGTACTCCAGTCGGTCGGCCTTGATCACCATGTCACCCCGGCGCAGCACAACACTGCCTTCCACCACCGTCTCCCGGTCCGGGCGGCCGAACAGGCGATCCCCGGTCACAAACGTCGGCAAGGCGCTGCGCGACGCCTCGGGAATTTTTTCCTGCAAGAGCGGGCTGCTTTTGAGCGGCGCAGGGGCGTCGTCCGGCGGGCTTGGCGGCGACACCTGTGCGCTGGCAGTCGCCCCCCCCTGCAAAACAGCCCAGGCGACCAGCGCCACCGGGCTCTTAAGCCATCGGATCAGGGGCGCCCCGGGATTCAGGTCGTGCATTGAAAAGCGCATCGGGCAGGGGCAGGCTCAAATAGGAGAGGGTTGCGGGCGAACCGCCAGGGTTCGGGTTTGTAGAATGGATTATCCATGAGCCAAGCCCACGCCCCCCAATCACCCTCCCTCATCGCGCCAGACTGGTCTGATCCCCAGCGCGAGGCCGATTTCAACACCTGGCTGGCCCAGCTGGCCCCCCTGCAGGGCCTGGACACCTCGTCCGTGCACATTGCCTCGGCTGACGCCAGTTTCCGGCGTTATTTCCGGATCGACTCGACGGCGGGCAGCCGCATCATCATGGATGCGCCGCCTGACAAGGAAGACTGCCACCCCTTTGCCAGGGTCGCCGGGCTGATGGCGCAGGCCGGGGTGCATGCACCCGAGGTATTGGCGTGGGACGAGGCCCGGGGCTTCATGCTGCTCACCGACCTGGGGACTCAGACCATGATGCAGGTGATTCAGCGCGACAACCCCCAGGCCAACCGGGGCCTTTACCTGCAGGCCATTGATGCCCTGATTGCCTGGCAACTGGCCTCGCGCCCCGGTGTCTTGCCGCCCTATGACGAAGCCTTGCTGCACCGCGAGTTACAACTGTTTCCGGACTGGTACCTGACGCGCCACCGTGGCGTGGTGATCGACGCCGAGCAGCAGCGCACGCTGGATGACGCTTTCAAATGCATCATTGGGCACAACCTGGCTTGGCCCAGCGTGTATGTACACCGCGATTTCATGCCCCGCAATTTGATGGTGTCGCCCGAGGGTAGCGGTCATCGCCTGGGCGTACTGGATTTTCAGGACGCGGTCTATGGTCCCATCACTTACGACATTGCCAGCCTGATGCGCGACGCCTTTTTAAGCTGGGAAGAAGATTTTTGCCTGGACATCACCATCCGCTACTGGGAAAAATCCCGCAAGGCCGGGCTGCCGGTGGGGGACGACTTTGGCGAGTTTTACCGCGGCGTGGAGTGGATGGGCCTGCAGCGCCACCTCAAGGTCGCCGGGATTTTTGCACGCCTGACCCTGCGCGACGGCAAGCCCCAGTACCTGGCCGACACCCCCCGCTTCATTCTTTACCTGCGCGCTACCTGCGAGCGCTACCGCGAACTCAAGCCTCTGCTGCGCCTGATTGAGCGGGTGGAGGGGATTGAGATCGGCAATGGCTATGCGTTTGGCCGGGTGTAAGGCCCATGGCATGCAGGCCCTCCATCCGGGCACACCGGTGAGGCAGGTCTGAAACCGGCCGGGGCGCGCTGGAGCGCGCGCAATTTCAAGTGCGGTACCGCCAGACTCTGGCTGGGAGCGCCGGGCTCCCTGAGTGCCCGGCTGGCACAAGCGGGCGCCCGGTTTGAAGTTCAGGTGCTGCGCCAGGGGCGCTTGCCGCTTCGCCGTGACGAGGTGTTGGCCCTGGGCTTGGGTGACGGGCGCAGTGGCTATGTGCGTGAAGTCCTGCTGTGGGTGGACCAGGCGCCCTTGGTGTTTGCCCGCAGTGTGACAAATCATGCCCATTCCCTGGGACCCTGGCGGTCGTTGCGGGGCCTGGGCAACCGGCCCTTGGCCGACATATTGTTCGGTGCGGTCAACGGTATCGTGCGTACGCCCCTGCAATTTGCCAGGTTGCGGCCCACCAGCCCCTTGCAGCGTCACATTCGGCAAGTGCTGCAAACGACGACCGGCAGGCTCACAGCTCTGCGCAGCATGCCAGCGCGGCGCTCCGTGTTTCAACGTCAAGGCGCGGGCCTGCTGGTGATGGAGGTGTTTGCCGACCCAACCCAGCCCTGGACCTGGCCCGCATTACGCAGACCCACAGCCCATGGCGCTCGATCCAACGAGTCGCACTTGAAGCCTTTGGGCAATGACTGACCCATATGTGCAGCTGGCTATTTTTAAGTAAACCAGCCTCTGGCCGGCGTATTGATTGCCTTGATATGCCTAAATTAATAGCAAAAAATCTCACCTCATGCCCCGCTTTTTCTGCCCCACCCCCTTGATTCCAGGCGCCTTGCTCGATCTGCCCGCCGGGGCTGCCCGCCATGTGCAGGTGCTACGCCTGCAGCCCGGTGACGCTATCACCTTGTTCAATGGCGGGCCGGGCTGGACGGGTGAACTGCCTCTCTTGGGGGGCGAGTTTGACGCCACCGTCACCCGCATGGGGCGCAGCGACGTGCAGGTGCAGGTCGGCGCCCACCACGCAGTGGAGCGCGAAGCGGTGCGCGCCGTGCATCTGGCCGTGGGCATGCCCGCCAATGACCGCATGGACTGGCTGGTGGAGAAAGCCACCGAGCTGGGCGTGGCCAGCATTCAGCCCCTGATGACCGAGCGCAGCGTGCTCAAACTCAGCAGCGAGCGGGCCGACAAAAAAGTGGCGCACTGGCAAAGCGTGGCTGTGGCGGCCTGCGAGCAGTGCGGCGGCAACCGCGTGCCCCGCATCCACGACGTACTCAGCCTGACGGCCTGGACCCGTGCGCGTGCGCCAGCACTGACCACATCCAGCGCCACGCCAGAGCAGTCGCTGCTGCTGTCGTTGCGCCCTGACACCCAGGCCCTGCGGGACGCCCTGAACCCGGGTCAAGCCACGGGGAGCGTGACATTTTTATCCGGCCCCGAAGGCGGCCTGAGCGCCAGCGAAGAAGACGCAGCTCTGGCCTGCGGTTTTGTGCCAGTCACCCTGGGCCCGCGCGTGCTGCGCTCCGAAACAGCAGCGCTTGCGGCCTTGATGGCGCTGCTGGTGTAACCAGGCCTTGCCCGGCTACCATGCGGGCATGACACCCCCTTCGCTGGAACCGATCCTGCAGATAGCGCAGGGCTTGGCGCCTCTGCTCCTGTCGCTGCTCCATCTGGGCTGCGCGGTGGGCGTTACCGTGCATGCGCTGCTGAACAAGCCAGACGTGCACAAGGCGCTGGGCTGGATTGCGTTGGCTTGGCTGGCGCCGGTGGGTGGGACCCTGGCGTATGTGGTGCTGGGGGTCAACCGCGTTCAGCGAGCTGGCGTGGCATTGGGGCTCAAGACCGCCTGGCGGGGGGAGCCGGACAACACCGATGAGCCACCCGCCCTCAACGACCCGGGCCTGCCCGAACTCACCAGCATCAGCCACCTCACCCACCGCGTCACCGGCCAAGCGCTGTTGGCTGGCAACGCCGTCACGCCCCTACTCAACGGGGACGAGGCCTACCCCGCCATGCTCTGCGCCATCGATGCCGCCACGCACTCGGTCACGCTGCTGACCTACATCTTTCACCACGATGCCGCTGGCGCTGCATTTTTGGCTGCGCTGGCCCGCGCCCAGGCGCGCGGCGTGCAGGTGCGGGTGCTGATCGACGCCGTGGGCGAGCGGTACCGCCCGGGCGGCATGCTCCGGGCGCTGCGCCGTCATGGCATTCCTGCTGCGGCCTTTTTGCCACCCCGGTTGACGCGCCTGCTGATTCAGGCCAACTTGCGCAACCACCGCAAAATCATGGTGGTAGACGGAGCACTGGGCTTCACCGGGGGCATGAACATCAGCGCGGGACACTGGCTGTCAACGACGCCGGCCAAGCCCATTCAGTGCCTGCACTTTGCCGTGCACGGGCCAGTGGTGGCCGACCTGCAGCGCACTTTCGCGATTGACTGGGCCTTCACCACGGGCGAGGCGCTGCATGGCAAACCCTGGTTTACGGCCCTGCCCCCCTGTGGCCCGGTGCTGGCACGCGGCGTCTCCGATGGGCCGGACGCCGACATCGACCACATGCGCCTGGTCATGCTGGGCGCCCTGGCCACGGCCCAGCGCCGGGTGCGCATCGTCACGCCTTATTTTTTACCTGATGAGGTGCTATTGACCACCCTGCAGGTCACGGCACTGCGGGGTGTGGTGGTCGACATCGTCTTGCCCGCGCGCAGCAATTTGCCGCTGCTGGACTGGGCCATGCGTGCGCAGTTCAGCCGGCTGGTGGACAGTGGCTGCCGGGTGCACCTCTCGCCCCTGCCGTTTGACCACACCAAGCTGTTTCTGGTGGATGACGCCTGGTCGCTGCTGGGCTCCACCAACTGGGACGCCCGCAGCCTGCGGCTCAATTTTGAATACAACCTGGCGTGCCAAAACGCCGAATTGGTGCGACAACTCGACGGCTTGGTGATTGAGCGCATCCACCGCGCCCACCTTGTGACGACCCAGGAGTTGGTCGATCAACCGCTACTGGGCCGGCTGCGCGACCGGCTGGTCTGCCTGCTGTCACCTTACCTGTAGGCGCGACGTTCAGCGAATGTGCGCCTGGGCCAGCAGTTGCTCCGGCAGCGTGCAACAAGCCGCGGTGACGCCCCGGTTTGAGCGGGCCAGCGCCTTGAGATCGGCCATGAACGGAGGCGGAAATACCCCGTTCGCCAGCAACTGATGCCACGCCGCATCAGACGGCAAAACAAAGCGATCCATGAAATCTTCCAGGCGCTGGCACCATGGCCGCACCTGCGGTGGGTATTCAAACTTCATGGATTGCTGCCGGATGTTGACTCAAGCGTCCTCACAGGGCAATAGTCTGCGCGATTTGCACGTGTGTGACTGTTACGCCGGCGCCGCATCAGGGGAGTCGCACAGGTGCCAACGACCTGTTTCGCCAAGGGAAAGCCCCAATGGAATTCTGGCACCCCTATTGCATAGTCCCATTTTTGATTCTTTAGTCAGGATTTTCATGAAGCTCAAATTTGCAATTTACTCGGCGATCACCCTGGCCGTGCTGGGTGTTGGCTCCACGGTCCAAGCCAAGCCTTTCAAATGGTCCAGTGCCAGCGACATCCCCACGCTGGACATCCATTCGCAAAATAATGCCTTGGGCAATGGCGTACATGCTGCCATTTTTGACTCGCTGGTCTACTACAACAGCACCACCTTCAAAGTGGAAGGCCAGGTTGCCACCAGTTGGCGTGATGTGTCGCCCACTCAGGTGCGCTTCACCCTGCGCTCGGGCGTCAAGTTCAGCGACGGCTCACCCCTGACCGCCGACGACGTGGTCTATTCACTGACCCGGGCCATGGCCAAGACCTCCAACTATGCGGTCTTTACCCAAGGTATGGACAAAGTTGTCAAGGTAGACGACACCACCGTGGACATCATGATGAAAGGCCCCAACCCGGTGCTCCTGAACCAGCTCACCGAGCTGCGCATCATGAGCAAAGCCTGGGCCACCAAAAACAATTCGCTGGAGCCCAAAGACATCAAGACCAAGGACGAGTCCTACTCCCACCGCAACGCCATGGGTTCAGGCCCTTACATGGTCAAAGAATGGCAGCCTGACCAAAAGCTGGTGCTGGTCAAAAACCCCAACTACTGGGGCAACAACCCCACCAACGTGACCGAAATCATCTACACCCCGATCAAGTCCGAGGCCACGCGTGTGGCCGCACTGCTGTCGGGCGAGCTTGATTTTGTGCTGGACCCCAGCCTGCAAGACCTGGCCCGCCTGCGCGCCAACACCAACCTCAAGGTGATGGACGGCGTGGAAAACCGCACCATTTTCTTTGGCATGGACCAGTTTCGCGATGAGCTTCCCGGCTCCAACATCAAGGGGAAAAACCCCCTGAAAGACCAGCGCGTACGCAAGGCGTTGTACCAGGCCATCGACATTGACAGCATCAAACGGGTGACCATGCGCGGCTTGAGCCAGCCCACAGGAGCGCTTGTGGCACCGCAAGTCAACGGGTGGACCAAAGAAGTGGACAAGCGCCACCCTTTCAATCTGGCTGCTGCCAAGAAACTGCTGCTTGATGCCGGCTACCCACAAGGCTTTGAGGTGGACTTTGCCTGCCCCAACAACCGCTACATCAATGACGAGGAAATCTGCCAGGCGGTCACCGCCATGTGGGCCAAAGTAGGCGTCAAGGCCAAGCTGCGCACCCTGCCCCTGGTCACCTATTTTCCCATGATCCAGCGCTATGAGGCCAGCATCTACATGCTGGGCTGGGGCGTGCCGACCTTCGATGCGCTGTACAGCCTGCAGTCACTCACCCGCACGGTGGGTGCGCAAGGCGACGGCAATTACAACGTGGGCCGCTACAGCAACCCGCGCATGGACGCGCTGGTGGAGCGTACTAAAAAAGAAACAGACCTCAAGCTGCGCACCCGCCTGCTGAGCGAAGCACTGCAATTGCAAAACGACGAGGTCGCCCACATTCCTCTTCACAACCAGGTCATTCCTTGGGCCATGAAGAAAAATGTAACTGTAGTTCACCGCGCCGACAACCGGCTGGACTGGCGCCTGATCAAGGTCAATTGACCCTGGCAGACACCCGTGCTGCCGGGGCCACCTTTTCAGGCCTTAAACAGTTTGATTGCAGCCGTCAGATTGTCTGACGGCTGCGCTCTTTTGCACCTCCCAAACCCACCCACTCCATGCTTGCCTTCATTCTGCGTCGCCTGTTTCAATCCATCATCGTGATGGTCACGGTCGCCTTCATCGCATTCATGCTGTTTCAGTATGTGGGCGACCCGGTGGTGTTTCTGTTAGGCCAGGACGCTACCACGGAGCAAATTCAGGAGCTGCGTGCTGGCCTGGGGCTGGACCAGTCCTTTTTTGTGCAATTCATCCACTTTCTGGGCAATGCCGTGCAAGGCGAGTTTGGCTTGAGCCTGCGCCAGGGCGCCAAGGTCTCGCGCCTGATCGCCGAGCGCTTTCCAGCGACGCTGGAGCTGGCCTTGGTCGCCGCCCTGATGGCACTGGTGATTGGTGTGCCCATGGGCGTGTATGCCGCGCTGCGCCGGGGCAGCTTCATGAGCCAGTTGCTCATGACCATTTCGCTCTTGGGCGTGTCTTTGCCGACCTTTTTGATTGGCATTTTGCTGATTCTGCTGTTTGCCGTGACGCTGGGCTGGTTTCCCAGTTTCGGGCGCGGTGAAGTCGTGCAAATGGGCTGGTGGAGCAGTGGTTTGATGACTGCCAAGGGCTGGCACCACATCGTGTTGCCCGCCATCACCCTGGCAATTTTTCAGCTCACGCTGATCATGCGCCTGGTGCGCGCTGAAATGCTGGAGGTGCTGCGCACCGACTACATCAAGTTTGCACGGGCCCGGGGCCTGAGCAACCGCGCCATCCATTTTGGCCACGCGCTCAAGAACACGCTGGTGCCCGTGATGACCATCACCGGCCTGCAACTGGGCGGCCTGATTGCCTTTGCCATCATCACCGAGACTGTGTTCCAGTGGCCCGGCATGGGCCTGCTGTTCATTCAGGCCGTGACCTTTGCCGATATTCCGGTGATGGCAGCCTACTTGTGCCTGATCTCGCTGATCTTTGTGGTCATCAACCTGGTGGTTGACCTGCTGTACTTTGTGGTTGACCCCCGCCTGCGCGTGGATGGTGCAGCGGGTCACTGACCTCTTGCATTGAATACCGCCAGTTTTTACCCCAACACATACCAAATCGCCTCATGACCTCTGTTTTTTCCCGAATGTGGCACAGCGACGTTGGCTACAGCTTTCGCACCTCGCCGGTCGCAATGGCTGCCGCGCTGGTCGCCCTGATCTGCATTTTTTGCTCTGTGTTTGCCGGGTTTGTCGCGCCACACAACCCGTTTGACCTGATGACACTGGAGCTCAGCGATGCCCGCCTGCCCCCGGCCTGGTCGGCTGAAGGCTCCAGCAAATACCTGCTGGGCACAGACGACCAGGGGCGCGACATCTTGTCAGCCCTGATGTATGGCGCACGCATTTCACTGGCGGTGGGCTTTGCCTCGGTGGTGCTGTCGGTGATCATCGGCGTGGCCCTGGGCCTGCTGGCCGGGTTTTATGGCGGCTGGATCGACTCGGCGCTGATGCGCCTGTGTGATGTGATGCTGTCGTTCCCCGCTATTTTGGTGGCCCTGCTGATTGCCGGTGTGGGCCGGGCGCTGTTTCCCAATGCGCAAGACTCACTGGCCCTGGGCGTGCTGATCGTGTCGATTACCCTGACCGGCTGGGTGCAATATGCCCGCACCGTGCGCGGCTCCACGCTGGTGGAGCGCAACAAGGAATACGTGCAGGCCGCCCGCGTCACCGGCGTGGCACCCCTGCGCATCATGCGCCGCCATGTGCTGCCCAACGTCATGGGCCCGGTCATGGTGCTGGCCACCATTCAGGTGGCCACCGCCATCATCACCGAAGCCACGCTGTCGTTTCTGGGCGTGGGCGCGCCGCCCACCTCGCCCTCGTTGGGCACCTTGATCCGCATTGGCAACGACTATCTGTTTTCCGGCGAATGGTGGATCACCGTCTTCCCCGGCCTGATGCTGGTCATCATCGCCCTGAGCGTGAACTTGCTGGGCGACTGGCTGCGCGACGCCACCAACCCGCGCCTGCGCTGAACCCACACCCCCAACACCATGAGTCTTCTACAAGTTAAAAATCTGATCGTCGAGTTTCCGGGGCGCCACGGCACCCTGCGGGCACTGGACGACATTTCGTTTGACATTGCGCCCGGAGAAATCCTGGGCGTGGTGGGTGAGTCCGGCGCGGGCAAGTCCCTGACCGGCGCGGCCATCATCGGCCTGCTGGAGCCACCGGGGCGCATTGGTGGCGGGCAAATCATTCTGGAAGGCGAACGCATTGACGGCTTGCCTGTTGAGCGCATGCGCCACATCCGGGGCCGCAAGATTGGCGCCATTTTTCAGGACCCGCTGACCTCGCTCAACCCGCTGTACACCGTGGGCCAGCAGCTCGTGGAGACCATTCAGGCGCACCTGCCCCTGAATGCCAAGCAGGCACGCGACCGCGCTATTTCACTGCTGAAAGACACCGGCATCCCGGCGGCTGAACAGCGCATGGAGCATTACCCGCACCAGTTCTCGGGCGGTATGCGCCAACGCGTGGTCATTGCCCTGGCCCTGGCCGCCGAGCCCAAGCT
>CAZBKX010000152.1:0-4013 GCA_964492535.1 uncultured Rhodoferax sp.
CGATGGGCGCTGTGCGGGAATGATGGGCGAGGCGCCGGCTTGGGTGAGAACGCGAATGACAGTCTCGCGGTGCACGTTCAGTTGGGACGAAATCGTTCCCACCGGCCAGCGCTCGGCGTGGTGGTAGCGCAGGATTTGCGCCAATTGCTCAGGGGTAATTGTCATGTAAATCGGTACTCCTTAAAGTTCGGTTCGATGGGTGACGAAAGCGCCAACCCAAGAACCCCTGGCGTACAAAAAGGCATACCAACCGACCACAGAAGTGGCACTTGCAGCTCTGATTTGCGCCGGTTTGCGGGGCTGTTACTTCGTCGGATGGGAGTACACCAGCACAGGGAGGTGGTGGGCTACCCTGATGCGTCACTATTTGTTGACGCGCCCTCCATTGCCCCTGACGCCTGGCATGGGCGAGACGGCCCTTTCGGCTGTCCTGGTAGCGCTTGCCAGCAGCGCGCTGGGCGCACCTTCTGGCTTGATCCGAACAATCCGCGCTGCAATAACGCTGACCACGGTCGCAGTGGCTGCAGATGAGGACCGTGCAGCGACAGCGGGCGCACAAAAAGGACCTCGGCGGCGGCTGGTCTGTTTGCATGGGCGTTCATGCCCATGCGCGTGAAAACCATGGTCTGGACAGCCACGCCCGCTTCGTGAAATACTCGGTGCGCAACGTTGCTCTCCAGTAGGGTCTCGGGGCGCGGTGGTGGGTTTAACCTGCAAGTTACTGACACTGTCGCGCCTGCTTCTCACGCAGGCAAGGCGATTTGTAACGCAAAAGGCCACAGCAGCGCCAGACCCCAGAGCTGGCTCACACGCATCATCCCAAAGCAGACGCGCACAGGAACCCACCGTACCCTACAGAACGGGCACCCCAACTCGATTCAAAGGAGGTTCAACGAAGCCGGCGTGCTCAGCCGGTGAATGCGACCGTCGGGTTGCCGACACCGGATTTACGCGGAAACTGAAAGCCGTTCACAGGCGGTGTGGGGCAGGTCGGACCGTTGCACGCCAAACAGCGGCGCCAACTCGCCGAAGTCATCCCACGCGTGGGGCGAAGGTGCCGCCAGAGTGAGTAGCAGTGCGTTTTTGGCGAGCTGCGCGTAGGCCGGGTTAATGCGAATTTCATCGTCGCTGGGTTGCGGCATGGGCAGACGATAAAGGTAGGTTTTGTTAACGTTGATTTGAATCATCTGTCGGGCAATCCAGTCCACCGGCACGCTGTTGAACCACGCCAGCCCAAAGAGCAGCCGCAGCGCCGACACGGCTTGCACCTTGACCTGTCCATCTGCCCCAAGAGAATAATATTTCGGTGTGTTAACAAACATCGAATTACCGGAGCCGCAATGCTTGGGGAGTAGCGAGAAAATCAAGGTGCGTTCGTTAGTGTCACTGGCCACCGTGCGAAACCCCATGCGCACAAACTCGCGGTCATAGCGAATCGCGGGTCCGTGTTTGGCGACCTCGGATTTGGGCGCGCGCAGATCTTGCGCCATGCGATGCAGCTCTTTGCTCTTCAGGCGTTCGTCAAACGCGGTGGCGTCCAGCCAGTACTGCGCGGTTTCAAACACATGGCTGTATTGCCAGATCATCTTGCCCTCATACAGCGGTAGCAAGCCCGGAGTCTCTCTCTCTCAATCAGGTTAGAGGCCGCTCATCACCGCGTCCATGGCGGCGACCACATCGTGCGAGCGCTCGCGCACGGCACCCACCCGGGTTTTGAGTAGCCGCTTGTCCAGCGGCGCGGCCTCAAACGGCACCAGCATCAAGGGTTGGCCCTGGACCGTGAATACGGGGCAAAGTCGGTGGGGGAGTTCGGCACGCGTTATCGCTGTGACCGCCAGCGGCACCACCATGCGGGTGGCCAGCGCGGCGAGCAGGTCGCTCTGGATGTCCACTACAAAAGGGTAGACATCCCGCATGCGGGGGCTGGGATTGGGGTAGACGTCGTATTGCATCACCACACCCGAAGGTCGTCACACCACACGCCATTTTTCTCAAAGCGGGCGTTTTGTTCTTCAAGCCAGGCTTTGTGGGTTTGGTTGAACTGGTGTTGCCGTGCTTTGAGGGTCTGGGTTTGCTCTGCTGACTTGAGTTCCTCGAACTGCTGGATCGACACAATCACGGTGTCAATTCGCCCGTCTTTTTCAACAAATACGGGTGCAGTTTTAGCTCGGGCGCAGACATAGCCAAAGCGGTTTTTTGCTTCTGTTGCAGTGACTTGCATGGCAGCTCTCCCATTAAGTAAATTGGCTATTTTAGCCATCAAGTGGGAGCGGTTTTGGCCGCATCCGCCCCTGCTAAGTTGATACACCGCGCAGGCAGGCCTCAAAGTCTTCAATGGCCACCGGCCGGCTGAACAAATAACCCTGGTAGGTATGACAGCCCTGGGCCAGCAGCGCATCTTGTTGGGCCTGGGTTTCCACGCCCTCGGCAATCACCGTCAGCCCCAGGCTGTCGGCCAGCACGATGACCATCTTGGCAATGGCGGCATCATTGGCGTCAATCAGGATGTCGCGGACAAAACCCTGGTCAATCTTGAGTTGATCCAGCGGCAGGCGCTTGAGGTAGGCCAAGGAAGAGTAGCCGGTGCCAAAATCATCCAGAGAGAAGCCGACCCCCCGGGCCTGCAAGGTGTTCATCTTGGCAATCACGTCCTCCACGTGAGTGACCAGCAGGCTCTCGGTCAACTCCAGCTTGAGGCGGTGGGCGTTGGCGCCCGTCTGGGCCAACGCGCCGAGGACCTGTTCCACGAAGTCATTTTGGTAGAACTGGCGTACGCTCACGTTGACCGAGATGGATAAATTCGCCGTGTCAGGGTTGTGTGCCCACGCGGCCAATTGTGCGCAGGCGGTGTGCAGCACCCAGTTGCCCAGGGGCAAAATCAAGCCGGTTTCTTCCGCCAGCGGGATGAATTCGGCCGGCGACACCATACCGCGCTCCGGGTGGCGCCAGCGCACCAGCGCCTCGGCACCCAGGATGGTGCCGTTGCTCGTCACCTGTGGTTGATAGTGCAGCACCAACTGGCCCTGCGCCAGCGCTTCGCGCAGGCCCAGTTCGAGGCTGGAGCGCGCCGCCATCACAGCCTGCATCTGCGGGTCAAAAAAGCGAAGGGTGTTGCGCCCGGCTGCCTTGGCCTGGTACATGGCCAGGTCAGCACGCTTCAGCGGCTCCTCAATGCTTTCATGGATGCCGCCGAACAGCGTCACGCCGATGCTGGGTGTGCTGTGGTGGAGGTTTTTGGCGAGCTGGTAGTCCTTGTTCAGGGTGTGAAGGACGGTTTCTCCCACCGCTTTGGCCTGCAAGGTCGCCTCCAGGGTGTCGCTGCTCAGGTCTTCCAGCATCACCACAAATTCGTCACCTCCCAGCCGGGCCACGGTGTCGCCTTCACGGATACAGGCCACCAGCCGTTGCGCGACCTGCTGCAGCAGCAGGTCGCCCCGGTCGTGGCCATAAGAGTCGTTGAGGGGTTTGAAGTTGTCCAGATCAATGAACAGCAAGGCCGCCTGACGCTGGTGGCGCGAGCCCGACGCCATGGCCTGCTCCAGCCGATTGATCAGGAGGCGCCGATTGGGCAGTTGCGTGAGCGGATCGAAAAATGCGAGGTTCTGGATTTGCTCCTGCGCTTCTTTGCGCTGCGTGATGTCAGTGCCGTAGACCAGGATGCAGGTCTGCCCGTCAATGTCAATGATTTCGCCTGAAATACTGACATCGCGCCGTGCCCCGTTTTTGTGCAGCCACACGGTTTCATAGTCAATCACGCGATCGGTCTCACGAAGCACATCGACCCAGGCGGCGCGCATCGCGGGGTCTGGCCACAAGCCCACCTCCAGCGAGGTCTTGCCGATCAGATCGGTCTGCGTCCAGCCAAAATCACGCTCAAAGTTGTCGTTGGCTTCAATAAAGCGCCCATCCTCGATGATCGCAATCGACGAGGCCACAGGTGACGATCTGAACGCCGTGGCGAACCGGTTGGCGGACTGCCGGGCCGCCAGATCGGAGAGTTTTCTCTCGGTGAT
>CAZBKX010000153.1:0-1561 GCA_964492535.1 uncultured Rhodoferax sp.
ATCTGCCTGGATTTTTGCCTGTTCTTCTGCAATGCGGCTCTTCCAAATGGCATCAAGTTCCTCGGGGGTCTTTTCCTTGCCGAGCTCCACGCGGCCTGTTAGCAGAAGCTCATCCAAATATCCGGTTACTTGCACGTTAAACAAAGGCGATATCCGCTGCGCCAGGTACATGGCTACACGCCGATGTACCATAGTGCCTCCATTATGACCAGGCTTTGTGCGAACTAGGTCAAATATCGTAATCCCGATAGATGAACTCAAAGTTGTTACAAATTCAGTCATTTCTGCAGTAGTGTTATAATGCGCGTAAAACTTACCACCAGCTCTGCACATTTGCGTTGCATTGACCATCGATGTAACTGGGTCGACTTCAATTCACCCACTGTCATTGACGTCGTAGGTAAATACAGAGCGATTGCCACCATTTACATTATTATTACTCAAAAATTCAAAAAATGTTTCACATTTTTTGTTGTATATTCTTTTCCATCACCATCTTCACTATTGTTGCTAAATACTACTACGTCATTCGTTTTTTTTATTTTAAAATTCTTTGGCACACATCCTCGACTGTCCATATCGCCTATTTTTTTTACCAACGTATACTCACTTACGTCCACATAAAATTCTCCTGGGCACGTTGTTCCTTCATACCCTATTTTTGCTTTATCCGCTTGCGTTACACAATCATCCACCATCGTATCACATAACTTGTAGTACTTTTCTACAAATGTATCGCTCACCATGCACGACACATCGGTTAGCACTGGCTTGGATTCAAAATACTGTACCCCAATTAATTTTCCCGCGTTATATTGCCTCACTGCTATTATTACTTTCCATTCCGTAGGCGTATTCTCAAAAAATATTACCTCATAATTATTATACTTTATACTTTTTATTCCACAATTACTTATATTTCCATATTGAAATTCATCACTGTAGAACATTATTTTATTCACTTTCAGTTCATGCATTATCTCAAAATTACTAAAATCAAATCTGGGGTCATTCATTTTTACCGGATCAATTAGTTGCTGTGGCTGCGGCTGCGGCTGCGGCTGTGGCTGCGGCTGCGGCTGAGGCTGCGGTTGCGGTTGCGGATGCGGCTGCGGCTGTGGCTGCGGTTGCGGTTGCGGTTGCGGCTGCGGATGCGGCTGCGGTTGCGGTTGCGGCTGCGGTTTGATGTAGTTACTACCATTGCTATAGCCATCGCGTTTGCTCTTTGGTAGAAAAACAGCTACTGCAACAATTACTATTACTATTACAACAAAGACTACAAAAAATATAATTTCTTTTTTTTTCATTTTTTATTAATTATTTTTTTTTATTAAAAATTACTGTTACGTGATTTAAAAAATTACAACACAACAAACACAAACAAAAACAAAAATGCAAATCAAAGGCATCGATTGTCAGGCACGTTTGGATGTTACCAAGCCCATGACCAGGGTTTGTGTAGTAAGCTATCCTGCATTTGCAGACAATATCATTGGCCATTGCTACATTTACCGCAACAAGTCCGCACTAGTGGGTGAGTGTGATTTTGCGAATGGGGTTG
>CAZBKX010000154.1:0-5508 GCA_964492535.1 uncultured Rhodoferax sp.
CGCCGTTCAGCCTGAACCGCTGGCGCGCACCTATTTTGTTGGCCACCGTCTCCATGGCGGTCACCGTGGCGCTGGTGGCGGCGTTTTCACACTTTGTATTGGGGCTGCCCTGGGGCGCAGGGGTGCTGCTCGGCGCCATCGTGGCGCCCACCGATCCGGTGCTGGCCACCGACGTGCAAATCCGCCACCCGGGCGACCGGGACCAACTGCGCTTCACCCTGACGTCAGAGGCTGGCATGAACGACGGCAGTGCGTTTCCGTTTGTGCTGCTGGGGCTGGGGTTACTGGGTCTGCACGAACTGGGTGACGGGGGCTGGCGCTGGATCATGCTGGATGTGCTGTGGGCCACCTTGGGCGGCATTGCTTTGGGTGTGATCGCTGGCCACGGCCTGGCCCGCCTGACTTGGAAACTGCGCGGTGGCACCCATCAGCATGAATTGCTGGACGACTTTTTAGGCTTGGGGCTGATTGGTGTGGTCTATGGCTTGGCCGTTACAGTAAGCGTCTGGGGCTTCTTGGCCGTCTTTTTTGCCGCCGTGGCCCTGCGCCAGACTGAATTGAAACTGGCTGCGGCAGAGCCAGCGGAACCGCCGGGGCAAGCGCCCCGGACCCTGGTCAGCCAGGGCTCCCTGATATTCAAGGAGCACCTGGAGCGGCTGTCGGAGTTGTGCCTGATTCTGCTGGTCGGCGGAACGCTCTTTTGGAGTTCGTGGAGTTGGTCAGCCGTAGGGTTGGCTTTGTTCTTGTTTTTGATTGCGCGGCCAGTCAGCGTGGTGCTGGGCCTGGTGGGCACCGACGTCCCCTGGCGGGTTCGTGGCATGGCCGGCTGGTTCGGGGTGCGCGGCATCGGGTCGCTGTATTACCTGATGTACGCCTTGCAACACGGGCTGCCGGAGGAACTGGAACTGCAATTGATCCAGCTGACCCTGATTGTGGTGACGCTCTCCATCTTGTTGCATGGCGTCAGCGTCAAGCCTGCCATGCGCCACTTCTGGAAAAAGGGCAAGCAAAGCAAGACGCCCTAATTCAGCAGCACTGCCATTTTTTTACCTTTTGAAAGACCCGCCATGAAAGCCATCTGGAACAACACCGTCATCGCCGAGAGCGAGGACACCCTCGCTGTCGAAGGCAATTGCTACTTTCCCGAGAGTTCGCTCAAGCGCGAGTTCGTCACCTTCAGCAACCACAAAACATCCTGCAGCTGGAAAGGCCAGGCCAGCTACTACTCGCTGCTGGTCAATGGCGAGCTCAATGCCGACGCCGTGTGGTACTACCCCGACCCCAAGCCTGAAGCCGAGATGGTGAAAGGCCGCGTGGCCTTCTGGAAAGGGGTCAACGTGCAATGAGCGGCTCGTGGTACGAGCGCCACATTCTTCCCCATGCGCTGGACTTTGCCTGCGGGCTGCCCATGGTGGGGCGAATGCGGGCCCAAGTGGTGCCGCTGGCTCAGGGCCGCGTGCTGGAGGTTGGCATTGGCACCGGGCTCAATATGCGCTACTACGACAAAACGCGCGTCACCCAAATCACCGCGCTGGACCCGGCCCTGGAGTTGCACCCTCTGGCCCGCCAGCGCATTGACGATGCCGACCTTGAAGTCACCTTGCTGGGCTTGTCTGCCGAGAAAATCCCGCTGCCCGATGCCAGCTTTGACACCGTGCTGATGACCTACACCCTGTGCACCATTCCCGACCCGATGGCCGCTCTGCATGAGATGCGCCGGGTGCTGGCCCCGGGCGGGCAATTGCTGTACTGCGAGCATGGCCGGGCACCCGATGAATCGGTGCGCCGCTGGCAAGAGCGCTTGCAACCGCTATGGGGACCGCTGGCGGGTGGCTGCCATTTGGGGCGCGACATCCCGGCCTTGCTGCAGTCTGCGGGGTTTGAACTGCCCGACCTGCACACCCGCTACCTGCCCGGGCCCCGGCCCATGACGTTTCACTATTGGGGCGTGGCCCAGTGACTACAGGAAGTGCCGAACTTGTGGGGCTGAGTTCATTGTGATTTTTCTTGCAGCTTGAGAAACGCGTCTATTGCCAGGATGAGACATCCGGTCGCATGCTGAAACTCAGCTGCCAGGACCAGCAAGTCTTTGTCACCAGAAACCAGCACCCTCGCCTTGCCGGCCACTGCCAAGTGAAGAAATGGCATGTCCAGCAGATCCCGGCATTCGGGCACCGGAGGCGGCGGATGGGGAATTCGCACCGTTTGGGCGTATGGCAGGTAGTCCGCCAGTAACTCGTCTTGATCTGACTTTGACAGACGAAACTTGGGGTAGGCCAGCACGCGCACCAACTCTTGCACACTGTCCGCGCTCGCCAAAGGCACAAAGTCCCCCTGCTGCCAACCGAAACGAAGGCGCCCCGCTTGTCCGCCAGCAAACACCACTGCCGACAACACAGCATTGGTGTCCAGCACCACGCGCATTGGGCTGGTCATGGTTGGGTGACGGGGTACGGCGCAACAGGTTCTGCAGCCAACGCGGGCGCGGCTTGGTTCGACCGCGCCCAATTGACCGCATTGGCAATATCAACCTCCGTTAAATCGAGTTCTGCCAACTTGGCCCGCACCGCATCGCTGCGCTGAATGCGTACCGGCGTGAGAATGATCTGCCCGTCCCGGGTTTCCACATCAAAGTACTGGGCAGCACCCACGGCTTGCGTCACGCTCTTGGGCAGCGTGAGCTGGTTCTTGGAGGTCATTTTTGCTAACATGGCAGTTCTCAAAAAGTAAGGAATACTTACTTTAGCTATTTTCCATATTCCTGTCTAGGTCCACGACTAAAACGCAGCTGCTGGCGCAGCCCGCCGCCACATGCCCGTCATGGGGTTGGGTCCCCTGCCCGCCAACGCATGCGATGCGCCGCGTGCTGGCCTCGGGCGGGCAATTGCTGTACTGCGAGCATGGTCGCGCGCCCGATGCATCGGTGCGCCGCTGGCAAGAGCGCATGCAAGCGCTGCGGGGGCCGCTGGCGGGTGGCTGCCATCTGGGGCTTGGCCCACGCCAAAAACTCACCTGACGCAAGGAACCCATGACCTCCAGCACACACTCCACCGCACCCAAAGTACTGGCCTAAGTGATGTCGGGCGAACTGGGCCTGTTGACCCATATGGCCAAACGTGCCGGCCTGCCGTGGGATTGCATTTTGTCGGCAGAGTCTTCAAAGACTACGAGCCCGACCCCGCCACGTACCTGGGCGTGGCCCGGGTATTTGACGTGAACCCTGCCAAGGTGATGCCGGTGGGCAGCCTTAAGTCGGGCAACACGACCGCCGCACCGCCGTGCTGTTTGAGCAAGGTTTTGATGTGCTGGACAAAGTTGAGCTGGTGGTGGCTGGTGGTGGCTGGTGGTGGCCCATCAGGCGCTGAACAGCTCTGAGTGCGTTCCGGAACGCACAAAATTAATGGCATTGTCTGCCAGGTGGTAAATCAGCAGGAAGTCACCACCGATATGACATTCCCTGTGATCAGCCCACTCGCCTTTCAATGCGTGGTCCAGCCACTCGGGCCCCAGCGGTTGGTCATTGGCAATCAGCAACATCATGGCTTGCTTGAGACGCACCATGTCATAGCGTCCGGAGTGGCTGAGGCGCTGCCAGTCTTTCAAAAACACCTTGGTGTAATCCGCTGCCTTGGGCAGGGATGCACGTTTACTGGCGGCTGTTTTTTTCAAGATCAGCCAGCAATGCGTCAGCGTCGGCAAACCTTGCTTTGCGCTTGGCCATCATCAAGCGCGATTCGGCAATGGCCGCCTGCGTTTCGGCGTTCGGCACCTTCAGTTCCAATGGAAACGCCTGATCGACCACAACGCGACGCAAAAAAAGTCGAACTGCGTCCGACATTGACAAACCCATGGCAGTCAGTGCCTGGGTTGCCTGGTCTTTGATGTCATCGTCCACTCGGATGTGGAGCATGGAAGTTTGTGCGCTCATTGCATTTCTCCTGATTGGAGATGAATTATGTATCTCAATTGAGGTTGAAGCAAGGCCTTCTCACCCTAGAATTGACAGCACATCGGCCACTCGTTACATTAATAACCAATCAGTCATTAATTTAATGAACCACCCCACTTTATCCTGCCAACCCCCATCAGAACTGGTGAGCCGCCATGCGCGCCGTAAAGAGGCGCGTCCGGGGGAGTTGCTGGATGCTGCGCTGGATTTGTTTGTTGAAAAAGGCTTTGCAGCCACCAAGGCCGAAGAGGTCGCCCGGCGTGCCGGGGTGTCCAAAGGCACGCTCTTTTTGTATTTTTCAAGCAAGGAAGAGTTGTTCAAGGCGGTGGTCCGCAAGAACATCGCCGGCCGCTTTGCCGAGTGGAATGCGGAGTTTGATGCCTTTGAAGGCAGCACGCCCGACCTGCTGCGCTACGCCATGACGATGTGGTGGCTGCGCCTGGGCAGCACCAAGGCCTCGGGCATCACCAAACTCATGCTCAGCGAGGCCCATAATTTCCCGGAGTTGGCGGCCTTCTACCAGCACGAAGTCATCCAGCCGGCTCATGGGCTGATCCGGCGGATTTTGCAGCGCGGCGTGGACCGGGGCGAGTTTGCGCCAATCGACATGAAATATGGCGTCTACACCGTGCTGGCACCCATGTTGTTTTTGCAATTGATGATGCACTCCAAAAATGCCTGCATCGAGCCCTCTGACGCCTCCGCCGTAGACCCCCAAAAGTACATTGCGGCGCAACTGCAAACCATTCTGGCCGGCCTGTGCGCGCGCCCTGCTCCCGCTTCACTTTCAGAGAAACTCCCCAACGCATGAAAACCTGGTTGAAATGGGCGCTGGCCGCCTTGGTCTTGTGCGCGCTTGCCCTGGGCGTATGGCAAGTGTTGCCGAGCAAGAAGGCCCGAGAAGCCACCGTGGCAAGCCAGGCCACGCAGCGCACCCAGACCGTGGTGGAGCTGGCCGCTGGCGACATCGTGCAAGTCAAGACGCGGGAGTTGGCCCAAGGTGTGCCGATCGCGGGCGCCCTCAAGGCGGTGAATACCGCCCTGGTAAAGGCCCGGGTGGCAGGCGAGTTGCTGGGGCTCACGGTGCGTGAGGGCGATGCCGTCAAGGCGGGGCAAATCATCGCCCGCATTGATTCGACCGAGTACGAGGCCCGTGTGCGCCAAGCGCAGCAGCAAGCGCAGGCCGCCGCAGCCCAGGTCGACATTGCACGCCGCCAATTTGAGAACAACCGTTCGCTGGTGGCGCAGGGCTTCATCTCCAAAACAGCGCTGGAGTCCTCTACAGCGAGCCTGGCCGCTGCCGAAGCCACCTACCAGGCAGCGCAAGCCAACGCCGACATTGCGGCCAAAGCCGTAGGTGACACCGTTATGCGTGCACCCTTGGGCGGTGTGATCTCGCAACGCCTAGCCCAGCCGGGAGAGCGGGTTGCGGTTGAAGGACGCATTGTCGAAATTGTGGACTTGAGCCAGTTGGAGCTGGAGGCCGCCCTGAGCGCCGGGGAGTCGCTGTCCGTGCGGGTGGGCCAAACTGCGCAACTCCAGATTGAAGGCTCGGCTCA
>CAZBKX010000155.1:0-1723 GCA_964492535.1 uncultured Rhodoferax sp.
GGTAAACACACTCGCAATCATAGGTGTGTCCATCAACGCCGGGGTGTACTGGTGGCGAATGGTCTCGACCAAATCAGCCGGGAAACGCCATTTTTCAACCAGCATCGCGCCTACCACGGAATGATCGGCGCCGATCAAGTCGTTCAGGGCCATGTGCAATGAGGTTCTGTTCAGCTGGCTGGTCTGCAGCGCTTGGCGAAATTCTTGTGGCATGAACTGGGCGAAGACGACTTTGCCGAAGTCATGCAGCAGGCCTGCAATAAAGCAGTCCATCGGTTCGGCGCCATCGACTTTGAGCGCCAATTGCTTGGCAATGGCAGCCGTGGAGAGCGAATGGATCAGGTACTGCTGCCCATCGAAGCCCGCTTCATTGCTGGCGGGCAGCATGCCAATGGCGGCGATGCTCAAGGCCAGGTTCTTGATGGTGTTGAAGCCCAGGTACACCACGGCGTGGTTGATGGACGTGATTTGCTTGGGTAAGCTGTAGTAGGCCGAGTTGACCACCCGCAAGACCTTGACAGTGACCACCGGATCTTTGTCGATGACCTGAACCAGGTCCTTGGGGGTGGAGTTGACATCGCGTGTCAACTCCAGGATTTTCTGCACGCTTTTGGGGAAGGCGGGCATGCCATCGACCGCAGTGGCCAGTTTTTTGGAGAGTTCAGGGCTCATGGCGTGCATTGTCATTCAAGATGGCTTCGTGGCAACAGGTCATGCAATCTTAAGTCCGCAGGCGTTCGATTCCGAGCCCGCTGATGTCAATGCCCGGGGCCTTGCCTTGGATCAGATCCGAGAGGACTCGGGCAGAGCCGCAGCTGAGTGCCCAGCCGCTGGAGCCATGCCCCAGGTTCAGCCACACCCCGGGCACACCGCTGGTGCCCAGAATGGGCGGCCCATCGGGCATCATGGGGCGTGCGCCTTTCCATTCTTGTGCGCCATTAGCCAGGTTGGCTGCGCCGGGGAACCAGTCGTGCAGCACCTTGTAGAGTGTCTGTAGTGAGTTGGCGCGCTTGTGCTCGGGTGAGCCCCCGATTTCTGCACTCCCAGCCACTCGCACCCGGTTACCCAGGCGCGAAATCGCCACCTTGTAGCGCTCGTCCATTACGGCGCTTCGCGGCGCATTGAGGGGCTCCCGGATGGTGGCGCTGACCGAGTAGCCGTGTACAGCCGCCATGGGAATTTTCAGGCCCAGGGGCCCCAACAAACTGGCCGAGTCCGCGCCGGCGCAAACCACGGCCGCGTCAAAAGCGTGGGGCTCGGGGTCATTGCTCAGGGTCAGTGAAATACCTTGGACCGCTCGCAGTTGGGCGACTTGGGTATTGAATTGAAATTTCACGCCCAGGCGCTGCGCTTCGCTTTTCAGTAAAAGCGCGAATTGACGGCAGTTTCCCACCTCGTCATCGGGCAAATGGATCGCACCAAAAAAAGATATGTCGGGGTTGAGGGCCGGTTCAATTTTGCGGGCCTCATCCGGGCTGATTTCCTTGAAGGTGACGCCTGCCTCCCGCAAGACTTGCAGACCAGGCTGAACGCCCTGGCTGTCGCGTTCCCTGCGCAGCAAAACGACATAGCCTTCGCTGCGCTCATAGTCGAGTTTCAAGTCAGCGGTGATGTGGTGAAGCCGGGCCCGGCTGTAAAAGGCCAGCCGTTGCAGGCGTGCCCGGTTGGCCAGATAGGTGTCGAGCCTGCAGGATTGATACCACTTCCACATCCAGGTCAACTC
>CAZBKX010000156.1:0-2417 GCA_964492535.1 uncultured Rhodoferax sp.
CGGCATGCCAGACGTCCTCAAACCCGATGTAGAGCGGAGTGAAACCAAAGCGCAGGATGTCTTTGTGGTGCTTGCCGTCACCGGCCCGGAAGTCACCAATCACGCCGCGTGCAATCAAGGCCTGCACCATGGCGTAGGCGCCGGATGTCGCCCCGTCTTCGGCGTAGTCGCGCGTCAGGCAGACCTGCGATCCGCGCTGAGTATGTTCGCGGGGTGTGGCCAGGCCCAGGCCATGGCCACTGCAGCGCTGCTCCACCAGTTCAATGAACAGGTCGGTCAAGGCCAGCGATTTGGTGCGCAACGCCACCATGCCGCCCAAGGCCTGGGCTGCGCCAAAGATGTCCAGTCCGCACTCCAGGGCCGCCATGCTGATGATGGGTTGGGTGCCGCACAGGTAGCGGGTGATGCCGGGGGCGGGTTGGTAGTCAGGGGTGAACTCAAAAGGCGCGGCGTGGCCCCACCAGCCAGCCAGGGGCTGCCAGAAGCGCTCGGCATGTCGGGGGTTGACCCACACAAAAGCCGGTGCACCGGGGCCGCCGTTCAGGTATTTGTAACCGCAACCAATGGAGAAATCGGCTTCTGAGCCAGTCAGGTCGACCGGCACCGCGCCTGCGCTGTGGGCCAGGTCCCATACCGTCAGCGCACCCATTTGGTGGGCCAGCGCGGTCATCGCCGACATGTCGTGCATGGCGCCGGTGCGGTAATTTACATGGGTCAGCATCAGCACGGCGACATCGGCCATGAGGCTCTCGGCAATCTCGTCGGGTTCCACCAGATGGAGCCGGTAGCCGCGCTCCTTGCACAGGGCCTCGGCAATATAGAGGTCGGTGGGAAAATTACTGCTCTCGCTGACGATGACCTTGCGCAAGGGAGAGTCTTGGGCTGCGATGTTCAGCGCGGCACTGAGCACCTTATAGAGGTTGATGGAGGTGCTGTCGGTGGCCACGACCTCGCCGGGGCCGGCGCCGATCAGGGTGGCAATTTTGTCACCCATGCGCTGGGGTATGTTGAACCAGCCGGCATTGTTCCAGGAGCGAATCAGGCCTTGCCCCCACTCCTGAGTCACGACTTCGGCCACGCGGGCCGCTGCGCTTTTGGGCAGCACACCCAGGGAATTGCCGTCAAGGTAAATCACGCCTTCTGGCAGGCTGAAATGGTCCTTGAGGTGGCCCAGGGGGTCTTGCAGGTCTAGCTGCTGGCAGTCGTGTAATGTGCTCATGATGTGGGGATCCAGGGGTTCAGAGGCTTCTCAGGATGGCTCTGACGGGCGAGGCGTCGGCCTTTATCAGCTTCAGGGGGAGGGCGATAAGCTCATAGTCGCCGGGCGGCACATCGTCCAGAACCAGGTTTTCCAGCACCCGCATCTGGTGACGCAAGAGCTGATGGTGCGAAGGCAGGTCCTGGCTGGTGGCGGGGACGACACTGGGGGTATCGACGCCAATGAGAACTACATTTTTAGTAGCTAGAAAGGTAATGGTATCGCCGGCTAGAGCAGTAAATGATGCCCAATCCTGGCTGGCGCGGCGGCTGGTCTGGATCAGCACCCTCGGGGGCAAGTTGTCCAGCGCATGGGCAATGTGCTGAATTTGCACCAGCGGCCCCACATCCAGGCACTGGATGACGCGACATGGCCCGAGGTAAGGGTACAAATCCAGCGCACCCACGGTCTGGCCCTGCGCGGCATAGTGCATGGGGGCGTCAGCATGCGCGCCGGTGTGTGGCGACATCGTGATGGCGCTGACGTTCACCGGGCAGTCGGGCCCCAGGCTGAAATGCAGGCGCTGCGTGTAGGTGGTGTCACCCGGAAAAACGGCGGCCTGCTCGTCTACCGGGGGAGAAATATCCCAGATGTTTTTCATAAGCGGTGACCTTATCACCGCCAAAAAACCCGTGGTGTCGGTTATTCCCAACAGCGGGTCTGATACTTCAGATCTAAAGCAACCGACCCTCTTCAGGCCGCAACCGGCCTGGCCCCTTTCAGAGCTTGCCCAACAGCAAAAACTCCATCAGCGCCTTTTGCGCATGCAGGCGGTTTTCGGCTTCATCCCACACCACCGACTGCGGGCCATCGATCACGTCAGCCTCGACTTCTTCGCCCCGATGGGCGGGCAGACAGTGCATAAACAAGGCATCGGGCTTGGCGGCGCGCATCATCTCGGCGTCCACACACCAGTCATTGAACGCCAGCTTGCGCGCTTCGTTCTCAGCCTCATAGCCCATGCTGGTCCACACATCGGTGGTGACCAGATCGGCGCCGGCGCAGGCCTCCATCGGGTCACTGAATACCTGGTAGCTGTCAGATGAACGCAGGCCAGCGATGGCCTGGTCCACCTCGTAGCCACCTGGGGTGCTGACATGCACCTTGAAACCCAAAATCTCACTGGCCTGCAGCCAGGTGTTGGCCATGTTGTTGCCGT
>CAZBKX010000157.1:0-8038 GCA_964492535.1 uncultured Rhodoferax sp.
TGAGCCCATCGGACGAGGCAGGATGTCGCCGTGCTCCCGAACGCCTTCGTAGGAGTAGCCGATCTGCACGCCCCAGCGATGACCATCCCCAAAATATTCTTCAATTTTTTGATGGTGCCATGCCACATTGACCATAATTTCGGTGATGCCGTGGCGAGCGAGGTGTTCGATCAAGTACTCCATGACAGGTTTGCCGAGAATGGGCACCATCGGCTTGGGCAGGTCGCGCGTAAGGGGCCTCACCCGAGTGCCTTGACCGGCTGCCAAAATCATTCCCTTAGCCATGTTTCTTCCCTGTTTTATTGTTCATCATTGTGCTGTTTCGCTGGTTTCAAATTCAACCAAGGGCATACCCGTTCGGGTTGTTGCGTTGCCAGCGCCAAGTATCTTCGCACATGATGTCGAGTCCGCGTGGTGCCTGCCACCCCAGCAGTGCAAGGGCCTGGGCAGGGTCAGCGTAACAGGCCGCCACATCGCCCGCGCGTCGCGGTGCGATCTGGTAGGGCACCGCTTGGCCGCTGGCACGCTCGAAGGCTCGCACCATATCGAGCACGCTGTAGCCAACACCTGTTCCCAGGTTGATGGCCTGGCACTGTGTACCCTGTTGCAGGCGCTCCAACGCCTTGAGGTGCCCAAGCGCCAGATCAACCACATGAATGTAGTCACGCACTCCGGTGCCGTCAGCCGTCGGGTAGTCATCGCCCCACACGTTGAGAAACTCCCGACGCCCCACCGCGACCTGCGCGATATAAGGTAGCAGATTGTTTGGAATTCCCTGAGGGTCTTCGCCAATCAGTCCGCTGACATGTGCGCCAACCGGATTGAAATAGCGAAGAATGTTGATGCGCCAGCTGGGGTCGCTGCGGTACAGGTCACGCAGCATGTCCTCAATCACCAGCTTGGTTTTGCCGTAGGGGTTGGTTGCCGACAGCGGGTGGTTTTCCGTCAGGGGCAGCTGCTGCGGGTCGCCATAGACGGTGGCAGACGAGCTAAATACCAGTGTTTTGACGCCACAGGCGTCCATGACCTCCAGTAGCCTGACCGTTCCCACCACGTTGTTGTCGTAGTACGTCAGGGGTTGAGCCACCGATTCCCCTACGGCCTTGAGTCCCGCGAAATGAATCACAGCCGTGGCCCTGGATTGGCGCAAGGCCTCGAAAAGTACCGTCCGGTCTCTGATGTCACCCTGAAAAAGCAAAGGCTTCTTGCCGGTGATTTGTTCTACACGGGTCAGAGCTTCGGGCTGGCTGTTGCTGAAGTTGTCAAAAACCGCGACCTGATGCCCTGCATTGAGTAATTCAACGCAGGTGTGGGAGCCAATATAGCCAGCGCCGCCTGTGACAAAAATCATGGAGGGGTAACTTCAGGTTGGTTGACAAGCTTGTTCGGCCTCAGACCAATTGGACAGCAGCCGATGCCTTGAGCGACAGGGTTAGCCTCCGGACTCGACACTGAAGCTTGCGTGCTGGTCCTGGCCGAGAAGTTCTGCCAGCTGGGGTAGAGCAAGTTGAAGCGCGGCCTTCAAGGTGTGCGGCGGATTGATGATGAACATGCCACTGGCAGGTAGGCCAGGACGCACCACTTCACCCGCCTCGTCTGAGGTCAACTTGCTTGACTTCACGGTCAGGGAGGCATTCAGCCAGCCCTTGCCCGCCTTGTTGGCCAGAGTTTTAAGTTTACGGGGCACGTCATGCGCCTCCGGGCGGGGAATAAGGGGGTACCAAACTGCGTAAGTTCCCGTGGCGAACCGTACCAACGAGTCCGCCGCCATGGCGACAACGCGCGCGTAATCGTTCTTGATTTCATAGCTGGGGTCACTGAGCACCAGAGCGCGCCGGGCGGGCGGCGGAAGAAACTTCTTGATGCCTTCAAATCCGTCTTCGCGCAGGACTGCCACTTGGCGCCCGGCCTCCAGTTGGGCGATATTCGCTGCCAGTGTCTTGGAGTCTGTAGGGTGAATCTCGAAGACCTTGAGCTTGTCCCTGTCGCCCAGTAGACGCTGGATGATGAAGGGTGAACCCGGGTAGACCTTGTGACTCCCCTTGCTGTTGAAGGTGGCGACCAACTCAAGGTAGTCCTGAAGCGCAGGCGCCAGGCCCTTGGCCATTGATTTGAAAGCCTTGGCGCCCTTCTTGCCGTCGGTGGGTGGTGCTTTAAGGGCTTCCACCAGTCGCAGAAAGCCGTCGCTGGCCTCCCCACTGGTTTCGGCATATTCACCATCAAGCCGGTACAAACCAGCGCCGGCGTGGGTGTCAAACACCGTCAACGCCGCGTCTTTGAGGCGTAAATGCTTCAATATGGCAATGAGCACGGTGTGCTTGAGGACGTCGGCATGGTTGCCGGCATGAAAGGCGTGGCGATAACTGAACATGATGGATTTTAACCGGCTGAGATTGAAGTTTGTATAATGTTTGGCTTCGCAGCGCTTTTGTAGCTCCGCGGCGAGGCTTGAACCCCACCTAAGAGATTCCCACAAGAGGAGCGCCGACCGTGGAAAAGAGCAGCAAGGAAGCTAACCCCTTAGGTTAGGCAAACCCTCTTTCAATTGAGAAAACTCATGACCAAAACTTTCAGCGCCAAATCCGCTGACGTGGTGCACGAGTGGTTTGTGGTTGACGCGACCGATAAGGTCCTCGGACGAGTAGCCAGCGAAGTTGCTCTCCGTTTGCGCGGCAAACACAAGGCCATTTACACGCCTCACGTCGATACCGGTGATTTCATCATCATCATTAACGCATCACAACTGCGTGTCACGGGCGCCAAGCCCATTGACAAAGTGTATTACAGCCACTCAGGTTATCCCGGTGGCATTTCCGCCATCAACTTCCGTGACATGCAGGCAAAATTCCCCGGGCGCGCTTTGGAAAAAGCGGTCAAGGGCATGTTGCCTAAAGGCCCTTTGGGCTACGCCATGATCAAGAAGCTCAAGGTGTACGGTGGTGCTGAGCATCCCCATACCGCCCAGCAGCCTAAAGTGTTGGATATCGCCGGCATTTCTGGCGATGCAGTCAAAAGGGAGTCCGCCAAATGATCGGTGAATGGAACAATGGTACCGGCCGTCGCAAATCCAGCGTCGCCCGTGTATTCCTGAAAAAAGGCTCCGGCCAGATCGTGATCAACGGTAAAGACATCTCCAAGTTTTTTGGCCGTGGCACCTCTATCATGATTTGCAAGCAGCCCCTGCTGTTGACCAACCACGCTGAAACCTTTGACATCATGGTCAATGTGGCAGGCGGCGGCGAGTCCGGCCAGGCGGGTGCGGTGCGCCACGGTATCACCCGCGCGCTCATCGATTACGATGCAACGCTCAAGTCTGAGCTGAGCAAAGCAGGTTTCGTGACCCGTGATGCCCGTGAAGTCGAGCGTAAGAAGGTCGGTTTCCACGGCGCGCGTCGCCGTAAACAGTTCAGTAAGCGTTAATTTCACAAGAGTTTTCGCCAACGGGTTGTTGGGAAAAGCAGCCGCCGGAATGAAGATTCCAGCGGCTGTTTCCGTTGTGGCTGCTAGACTATTCCTCCATGCGCCTTCGCCTTCTCCTTCGTCGTTTGACCATCAGTGCGCCGCGCATGGCTGTGCGCAGTGCTCTCCCGTGGCCTTTCCGGTGGGCTGTTTTCGCCATCGTTTTTGGCTTCTGCGCGGCCATCGGTTTATGGGCCTTTGAGCTTGGTAAAGATATCGCAGGTTTGGATCACGACACCAAGGAAGCGTTGAAACAGACACGAACTGAGCTGCTGGGCTTGCAGGCACAATTGACCCTGCTGGAATCTGAACGCAACAAGGCCCAGTCGGTGGCCAATACGGTTGACACCTTGTTGATGTCAGAAAAAGTCATGCGGGAGAAGTTGGCAACCCAGAACAGGCAGCTCGAAGTCGAAAACCGAGCCTTGCGCGATGAATTGGGGTTTTTTGAAAAACTTATTCCTACGACCGGTGCCGAGGGCGTTTCCATCCGGGGTTTGCAGGTTGAGGCCCTCAATGGGCGTGAAATGAAGTGGCAAGTCCTGGTGATCCAGGCCCTGAAGAGTCCGTCCGAATTCAGCGGCAAGCTGGAGTTGAATTTCACGGGTCTGCTTGATGGCAAACCCTGGTCAGGCAGTTTGCCTGATGGTCTTCAAGCAATCCGGTTGACCCAATATGGCCGCATTGAGGGTGTTTACGAGTTGCCGGCCCAAGTGGTGCTCAAAGGGGTTACAGCCAGGGTTCTGCAAGGCTCCGCCGTCAAAGCGGTGCAGTCCATCAAACTGTGAGTTCAATTCAATGAAGGTTCATGACGTGTTCAACAAAAAAAAGCAGCCACCCATCAAAAGCCTGATTGCGGCAGACACCCGAATTGACGGAAACATCAGCTTTGCGGACGGCCTGAGGATTGACGGCGAGGTTGTCGGGAATATTTATTCCAAGACCGATCTGGCAAGCATCTTGGTGATTTCCGAGACGGCTTCAGTCACGGGCGAGATCCATGCAGATCACATCATCATCAACGGCACGCTTGATGGGCCGGTGCATGCGCGGGTGATGCTGGAGCTGCAGCCCAAAGCCCGCATTCAGGGTGATGTGCATTACACGTCGCTTGAGATGCACCAAGGCGCCATCATTTCTGGCCAGTTGCACCACACCGTTGGACAAGCTGGAGAAAAGCCCACACTGAAGCTGGCGTCAAACAACGGCTAAGTGAATGCCTGAGCAAATTGCTGTAGTATTAATCCAGCCACAATATACCGGAGATGACCATGAGTGCTCTTGCAGAAAACATCCAGACCGAGATGCCTTCCCCTATTCTTTTTACTGACAGCGCTGCCGCCAAAGTGGCCGATCTGATCGCAGAAGAGGGCAACCCGGAGTTGAAGCTCCGCGTTTTCGTCCAAGGTGGCGGATGCTCCGGCTTTCAGTACGGCTTTACCTTTGACGAGATCACTAATGAAGATGACACCACCATGACCAAAAACGGCGTGTCACTGCTGATTGACGCCATGAGTTACCAGTACTTGGTGGGCGCGGAAATTGACTACAAGGAAGATCTCCAGGGCGCCCAATTCGTGATTAAGAATCCTAACGCCCAATCGACTTGTGGTTGCGGATCGAGCTTCACAACCTGAGTGCCGGGTCAAGCGGGATAAACCGCACCCAAAATACGGGCGCCTCGGGCGCCCGTCACACTTTTCAAGCTTGCGCTTTCTCTGTGAACTGCCTTGTGGGCCAGCCAAGCGAAGGCGGCAGCCTCCACTTGCTGCGGTGGCAAACCACTGGCATCAGAGGACTGGATTGACATCAAAGGCAGATGTACTTGAAGTCTGCTGATCAGATGTGTGTTGAAGGCACCTCCACCACACACGACCAAGCGCTTGCTGTCGGCTGAGTAATGCCGAACATCGTTGGCACAGGTCACAGAGGTGAGCTCTGTCAAGGTGGCTTGCACATCCACGGGTGAGACGGATCTGAACCCTTCGAGTTTTCGGCCCAGCCAGTCGATGTTGAACAGATCCCTCCCCGTGCTTTTTGGGGCCAACTGCATGAAATAGGGCTCGTCCAGCAGAGCCTCCAGCAGGCCCGCATGAACACTGCCTGCGGCTGCCCAGCCTCCCTCCGCGTCAAAGGGAACACTGAGGTGATGTTGGCACCACGCATTCATAAGGACATTGCCCGGACCGCAGTCAAACCCCAGCACATCATCTTCCAACTTGGGTCCGATGACGGTCAGGTTTGAAATGCCACCGATATTGAGTGCGGCCACGGTCTCGCCCAGAACCCCGAACACGGACTGATGAAACGCTGGAACCAGTGGCGCACCCTGTCCGCCTGCCGCAACATCGCGGCTGCGGAAATCGGCAACAACGTCAATTCCTGTCAACTCGGCCAGCAAGGCCGGGTTATTGAGTTGCAGCGTGTAGCCCGTGCCATCAAAAACATGAGGTTGGTGGCGCACAGTCTGACCATGTGCGCCAATGGCGGTCACAGCCGACTTGTCAAGCCAGGTTTTTTCCAGCAATTCGGAAATAACCTGCGCGTAAATGCGAACCAAGGCATTGGCTGCCAGCGCAGCCCGGTGCAGTTCGTTGGGGCCCGCGCTGTTGAGTGCCAGCATTTCCCCAGACAGGGATGCCGACATTGGCACGCTCGCGTGGGCCAGCACGGCCAAGCTCGGGCCGGACACGTCCAAGAGAACGCCGTCAACCCCATCAAGCGAGGTTCCCGACATCAGCCCTGCAAAAATTTCAGGCATAACCGTCCATCCGCAAACCCGCTTATTGGGCGCTGGCTTGCTGAATTGATGCTGCAGCCGCCAAGGCTACCCGGGCCTCAGATGCCATTTTGGTAAAGACTGGTTTCGCCGAGGCTGCCACAGGCACAGCTTCGCTCTGTTGTGCCAACGTCAGGGGATCCCGATGCTCCCCATTGACGCGGAATTCGAAGTGCAGATGAGGCCCGGTGGCCCAACCCGTCGCCCCGACGGCTCCAATGTTTTGGCTCTGGCTCACGCTTTGACCTTTGCGCACGTCAATGCGACTCAGGTGAGCGTAGACCGTCGTGTGTTGTTTGCCATGATTTACAAAAACCACATTGCCGTAGCCGCCCTGGGTGCCCGCATACTCCACCACACCATCGCCGACGCTGCGCACTGGCGTGCCGGTCGGTGCGCCGTAATCCACACCCAAGTGCGCACGCATGGTTTTCAGAATCGGATGAAAGCGCATCTTGAAACCACTGGTCAGCCTGGAAAACTCCATAGGTGACGCCAAATAGGCCCGACGCAGGCTTTGGCCGTCTAGGGTGTAGTAGCCACCTTTGCCTGCCGCCGCCGCAGTCGTTTTTCCGGATAGGGGTGTTTGGAACCACATGGCTTGAAAAGTTTTGCCGTTGTTGACGAATTCGGCACTCAATACGCGACCGGTTCGCAAGGGTTCTCCGTCGCCTTCCAGGGTTTCGTAGACCACGGAGAAGCGATCCCCCTTGCGCAGAGCGCGATGAAAGTCAATGTCGCCGGAGAAAATCTCGGCGACCTGGATAGCAACGGCATCCGGGATCCGGGCTTCATCCGTGGCTGCGAACAGGGAGGTTTGAATTGTTCCGCTGGCTAGCTGGCTGGAGACCGTGAGCGGCGCGGATTCGACTCGGGACACGAAACCTCCCGGTTTGGACTCAATGACCAGGCGCTTGAAGCTGCTGTCATCTTCCGAGTTCCAGCGCGCGCTGAGTTTGAATAGGCCATGGTTGTCGTTCGTTTCTGCGGTGACGCTGCGTCCGCTTCTGCCGAGCAAAACCTGGCGTGCCGCAGCGTCGGTACGAATGAATGCGGCCGCGGCAGGGTCATCGACACCCATGCGTTTGAGCAAAGTGTCGGCGGTATCGCTGGAGCGGGTGAGCTCGGACCGAAACAAGTTGAGCGGCTGAAATGCCAGGAGGCTGTCGGTGTCTGGCACGGGCAGGGCTTGAACTGACTCCAGTACTTCACGTACCGGCAGTTCGGAGGCATCAGGCGCAAAGTTGGCGACTGCAAATGCCCCGCCGCCGCCGCCCAACATCAGGGCAGCAAGGACAGCGATAATACGTTTTGGGTAATTCTGGAAGGTCTGACTGGCAGCAGCCAACAATGCGTTTCCACCGTAGATCAGGGGGTTGTTCAAAAGATGGGTTCCAAATCAGGGTTCGTTTGTGCGAAAGTCAAGTCAGTCATTGCGGGGTCTGCGACTTGGCCACTTAAAATCGAGCGCTTGAGCAACCGCAAAGTATAACTTTGCATCGTCTTTCTGCATCGATGAAAACCCCTATGAATCAAGCTCCGGCCTCCCCATATCCTGTAACAGATCGTGTCCTTGAGGCACTGGCCGTGACCCTTCGGGGCAGCGAAGAACTGATTCCCCAAGGCCACTGGATCAAGAAGCTCGCACGCTCTGAGGCTACCGGTGTGCCGCTGAGAATCAAGTTGGGCTTGGATCCGACGGCACCGGACATCCATATCGGTCACACAGTGGTACTCAACAAGATGCGGCAGTTGCAGGACCTGGGGCATACCGTCATTTTTTTGATCGGGGATTTCACC
>CAZBKX010000158.1:0-3967 GCA_964492535.1 uncultured Rhodoferax sp.
CGCCGGCTCTCATACCAGATCGTCTGCAAAAACTCCTGACGCACCTGCCATTCCGGCTTTTTCTTGCGCAGCCGCTCACTCATGCTGCCCAGCCATCGCAGGTATTGCAGCCGCGACTCGGTGTTGGCAAACTCGGGAACGGGCGGCGCGTGGTTCGCAATCGCAGAACTCAGGGCCGTACGAACCGAATCCACCAGGGGTTCCTCCAGTTGCCCGCCAGCTTGGGCCGGCCCTGCCAGCGACCACAAACCCAGACCTGACCCCAAACCCGTCGCCACGGAAGCCAGGGCGGTGCGCCTCGAAATCACAGCGACCACCGTGGAGGTCACACCGCCAGTCGGGCTCGAATCAAAGCAGCGACCTCGCCCACTGGCACCGACGTGGCAGCGGCGTCGCGGCGATGCTGGTACTCCACTTGGCCCTCTTTGAGCCCGCGGTCACCCAATGTCACACGGTGCGGCACGCCAATCAGCTCCCAGTCGGCAAACATGGCTCCGGGCCGCTCCCCCCGGTCATCCAGAATCACATCCACACCGGATGCCAACAATTCGGCATACAGCACGTCAGCCGCCTCCTTGACTGCGGGAAAACGATCCGGGCTGATGGGACACAACACCACCGTGAATGGTGCCAGCGCATCCGGCCAGATGATGCCGCGCTCGTCATGGTTTTGCTCAATCGCCGCCGCTGGCAGGCGGGTGATGCCGATGCCGTAACAGCCCATTTCCATGAAGCTGGGCTTGCCGTTGACATCCAGAAACGTGGCGTTCATGGCCTGGCTGTATTTGGTGCCGAGGTAGAACACGTGGCCCACCTCAATCCCGCGCTCAATCGCCAGCATGCCCAAACCATCGGGCGAGGCATCGCCCGCTACCACGTTGCGGATGTCCGCCACCAGATCGGGCTCGGGCAAATCACGCACCCAGTTCACACCAGTGATGTGGAAGTCAGGCTCGTTGGCGCCGCAAATCCAGTCCGACATCACCGCCACGTCGCGGTCCACCACGATGGAGAGTGGATTTTTCAGGCCGATCGGGCCCAGGTAACCGGGCTTGCAGCCGAAGTGTTGATCAATCTCATCCAGGGTGGCAAAACGGAAACCAGTCAACCCGGGCAACTTGCCCACCTTCACCTCATTCATGTCATGGTCGCCGCGGAGCAGCAGCAGCCAGACTTTCGTTTTCACGACTTCTTTCACGTCATTGAGTACATCAGTGGCCAACACCAGCGATTTCACGGTATTTTTCAGGGGCACATCCAGCATCACGGCTACGTCGGCGCAAGTGCTCTTGCCTGGCGTGGGCGTTTTGGTCATCCCTATGGCCGGTGCGGGTCTGGGCGTGGCGGGTGCGAGTGCCTCGGCCTTCTCCATGTTGGCTGCGTAATCACTGGTCGGGCAATACACAATCGCGTCTTCGCCGGTTGCGGCAATCACCTGGAATTCCTCGCTCAGGTCACCCCCAATCGCCCCGCTATCGGCGGCCACTGCGCGGTAAGTTAGGCCAAACCGGTCAAAAATTCGACGATAGGCCTGCGCCATGACCTGGTAACTGGCTTTGGCCGAGACCTGATCCCGATCGAAACTGTAGGCGTCCTTCATGATGAATTCGCGCCCCCGCATCAGGCCAAACCGGGGCCGGCGCTCATCCCGGAACTTGGTCTGGATCTGGTAAAAGTTTTTGGGCATCTGCTTGTAGCTCTTGATTTCCTGGCGGGCAATATCGGTCACCACCTCTTCGCTGGTCGGCTGAATCACAAAATCGCGGTCGTGGCGGTCCTTGATGCGCAGCAACTCTGGGCCCATCTTGGCAAACCGGTCCGTCTCTTGCCACAGCTCGGCTGGCTGAACGACAGGCATGGTGAGCTCAATGGCACCCGCCCGGTTCATTTCTTCCCGAACGATGGCCTCCACTTTGCGCACCACGCGCAAGCCCATGGGCATGAGGCTGTAGATGCCGGCACCGAGCTTTTTGATCATGCCGGCACGCGTCATCAGCTTGTGGCTGACCACCTCGGCATCCGCCGGGGCTTCTTTGAGCGTGGAAATAAAGAATTGGGAAGCTTTCATGGCGGAGATCCGGGAATAACTGAGGGCTGCATCGCTTGCTGCACAGCGCTTGCTGTGCATAATGGAAACAGTTTAAAAATTGGGGTTTGATTATGCTTGACCGGGACGGCTTTAGGCCCAACGTCGGCATCGTCCTGCTCAACCAGAAAAATCAGGTGTTTTGGGGCAAGCGAATTCGCACGCACTCGTGGCAGTTTCCGCAGGGTGGCATTGATCGGGGTGAGACCCCCGAACAAGCCATGATTCGTGAACTGCACGAAGAAGTGGGGCTCTTTCAAGAGCATGTTCGCATTGTGGCCCGCACCCGAGACTGGTTGCGCTACGAGGTGCCGGACAGATACATCCGCCGCGACGCGCGCGGCCATTACAAAGGCCAGAAGCAAATCTGGTTCTTGCTTCAACTGGTAGGACACGATTGGGATTTGAACCTTCGGGCAACAGACCATCCCGAATTCGACGCATGGCGCTGGCACGATTACTGGATCCCACTCGACTCTGTGGTCGAGTTCAAACGCGGTGTCTACGAGATGGCGTTGACAGAATTGTCCCGCTACCTGCCACGCAACGAACATAGAAACCGTTTTTTACGGCACGGCGCCCGCCCTCACGACCAAGACATGGCCTACGACCTGATGCCCGGTGCGGGCTTCGAGCTGCCGCCGGGCGGCACATTCGAGCCCCAGCCTCAGGCGAGTTATGAATCCGATGCATCAGAAAAACGACATGGCGCTTAACAAACTGGCGTGGCTGGGATTGATGCTGCTCGCCAGCAGCGCTTCTGCACAACTTTTCAGCACGAATCCCCTTTGGAGCGAATCAGAGGTGCCGGCTCCGCCAGCTTTTGGAAAAGACCGATTGATTCCGATCAACATGCCCAGGCATGTCTCGGTGCGACTGGGCGTTGACCCCGGCACCTTGGCAATGACCCCCGATGGGGTCGTTCGTTATGTGGTGGTGGCTATCAATGAATCCGGTTCGATGAACGCCATGTACGAGGGAATTCGTTGTGCCAGCGCAGAGGTCACAACCTATGCCCGCTTTTCGTCGAATGGTCCATGGGTCTCTGTGCAAGATCCACAATGGCAAGACCTCAGCGGAAGCCTTCCCTCGAAACATGCTCTGGCTTTGGCCAGACAGGGCGTGTGCGAAGGCCGATCAGTGGCCTCATCATCAGCTGCAGGTATTATTTCCAAATTGAAAGCGCCGAAGATGGACTACTGATCAGAAGGCCACCCGAGTCGTTGAGTACAAGCAGCGTATCTCAACAGGCTGTCAGCGGGTGAGGACAAGATTGTCCCGGTGAACCATCTCAGGCTCTGCTGTATAGCCCAACAGCCTTTCGAATTCATTGGAAGGTTTACGGCAAATCAGTCGGGCCTCGGCGCTCGCATAATTAGCCAAGCCACGTGCCATCTCAATACCCAGCGAATCGCGGATGGCGATGACTTCTCCGCGTGAGAAGTCACCCTCCACGCTGACCATGCCGATGGGCAACAGGCTTTTCCCTTCGTCGCGCAACTTGGCCACTGCGCCGTCATCCACCGTCACCGCACCGCGCATTTGCAGGTGATCTGCAATCCACTGCTTGCGCGCTTGAGTCTTCTGCGTTTGCGCGACCAACAGAGTTCCGATTGGCTCACCTTGAGTGAGTCTCACCAGCGCATCTGCTTCGCGGCCCCAGGCGATCACGGTAGATGCACCCGAACCGGCCGCGCGTTTGGCCGCCAATATCTTGGTGATCATGCCGCCGCGCCCCAGACTCGATCCGGCTCCGCCTGCCATGGCCTCCAGCGCCGGGTCACCCGCCTTGGCTTCATGGACAAACTTGGCATTCAATTCTTTGCGGGGGTCTGCGGTGAACAAACCCTTCTGGTCGGTCAAAATAACCAGCGCGTCCGC
>CAZBKX010000159.1:0-9006 GCA_964492535.1 uncultured Rhodoferax sp.
GATTTTTTTCAATCAGGGTGACTTGGTGACCCTGCTGGGCCAGGGTGTAGGCGCTGGTGACGCCGGTGATGCCGCCGCCGATAACGATCAGGTGTGCCATGGGAATCTCGCTTTCAAAGCCGTCAAACAATAAGGAGACACGGCCCCCACACCGTGTGCGGACCATGACCCCCTCTGTTTGGAACCTGAGAGATTCACCCGCCCCTGGGGGCTGGCTTGCTCCTGCGGTGGGCCGGGAGACGAATCCTGACCACTCTTCAGAGTTTGATGCGTGTCAACCGGTCCTTTTGCCTGAGAGTTTCCGGGGTGGTTGCTCCTTCGGCGCCGGCCTGCGAGGCAGGCCAGTCTCTCCCGATCGACTGCTTTTAAGAGACTTACTGTGGCTGAAGATCGATCGATTTGGCAATGGCCCGGAATTGAGCCGTACCGTCTGCGTAGGCCTTGTCAGCAACCGCCTGGGTCTGTGGCTTTGGTAAGAGCAAGGTGTTGGCCTCCAACGCCTGCTGCACACCAGCGTCACCAAGGACCGCCGTGGTCGCCTTTTGAAGTGCAGCAACCACAACCTCGGGCGTGCCTTTTTTGACAAAATAGCCGGTCCAGATGTTGAAGGTGAAATTTTTGAGGGACTTGCTTTCGGTGATGGCGGGGTAGTCTTTCATCGACTCCGTGCGTTCGCTGTTGAGCATGGCCAGCACTTTGAGCTTGCCTTGCTTTTCCAGCTCTATATTCGCTTTACCCATAGGAGCCATGAAAATGTCGATTTGGCTGCCGAGCAGATCCTGAATGGCGGGTGCGATACCTTTGTACGGCACATGCGTCATCGGGATGCCGGTGGTTTTGGACAAATGCTCCCCCAACAGATGATAAAACGAGCCCGGTCCGACGCTGGCATACGTGATGGGGCGTCCCTCTTTGGCTTGCTTGCGGGCGTAGTCCAGGAATTCATCCACGTTGCTGACGGGCAAATCCTTGCGTGCCAAGAAACCAATCTGGGCCGTGGCAATCATTTGCACCAAGCGAAAGTCTTCGCTCTTGAATTTGATTGCCGAAATGGCCAAAGGCGCCAGGATCAACTCGTTAGGCGAGCCCTGAAAAATGATCTGCCCATCGGCGGGTGCGCTCAGCACCTTCTGTGCGGCAATGGCGCCGCTGGCTCCACCGAGGTTATCGACAATCACCGGTTGGCCAAGGTGCTTGCCAAGAGCGCTGTTGACGGAGCGGGCAATGACATCAGACAAGCCCCCGGCAGGGTAAGGCACCATCAGGGTTACCGGCTTGGTAGGGTAGCTTTGAGCCTGCACTGCCACCATAAAGCTGCAAAGGGTGATGGCGGCGGCGGTCATCAAGGTTGTCATAGGGCGTTTCATGGTGTTCTCCGGTTTGGTTAAGAGTGGGTGGGGGAAAGCAGGTCTTGCGCGAGAACCGTCCAGTAAGTCGCGCCGATAGCGATGTTGTGATCGTTGAAATCGTAGGCGGGGTTATGCACCATGCAGGCGCCGGGCTCCTGGCCCACCCCATTGCCAATGAACAAATATGAGCCTGGCACGCGTTCAAGCATGAAGGCGAAGTCTTCACTGCCGGTCAGCATCGGGCCTTGCGGCACGACCTGCGCTGCCGGGAAATGCCGTTGTGCCACGGCAATCGCTCGCGCGGTCTGGACAGCATCGTTGACCAATACGGCATAACCCGGTCGCCATTGGATCTCGGCGCGCACGCCAAAGCTTTGGGCCTGCAACTCGACAAGGTCTTTGATGCGCCGCTCCATGTCGCGGCGCACCTGCGGATCCAGTGCCCGCAAGCTGATCTCCAACCGGGCCGAGGCGGGAATGACATTGTTGGCCTGGCCAGCCTGCAGGGCTCCCACAGTCACAACTGCAGGTTGCAAGGGGTCGACATTGCGCGCGACGATGGTCTGCAACGCCATGACGATGGACGCCGCAGCGACCACCACGTCAGTACCCTTGTGCGGCATCGCACCATGGCCGCCGACACCGTGCAGCGTGACCGTGGCGTAGTCAGACGAGGCCATAGTGGGACCACTGCGAAACACCAATTGCCCCTGCTCAATACCAGGCATGTTGTGCATGGCAAAAATGGCGTCACATGGAAAGCGCTCAAAAAGGCCGTCTTCCATCATCTTGCAAGCGCCGCCGCCGCCTTCTTCAGCCGGCTGGAAGATCAGATTCAGAGTGCCATTGAAGTCACCCTTCGCGGCCAATTGTTGCGCTGCCGCCAGCAACATAGCAGTGTGACCATCATGGCCACAAGCGTGCATCACACCATGATGACAACTGGTCCACTCGGCGCCGGTGGCCTCCACAATCGGTAACGCGTCCATGTCGGCCCGCAAGCCAATGGTGCGACCGGAGGTGCCACGACGCAACTGGCCGATCACCCCAGTGCCACCCAAACCGGTCGTCACCGCGTAACCCCAGTCCTTGAGCTTTTGCGCCACCAGGGCGCTGGTGCGGTGCTCATCAAAGGCCAGTTCTGGATGCCGGTGAATGTCATGCCGAAGCGCGATGAATTCTTGAACCGCAAGATCACTGAGACGTTCCAAGGGAAACTCCTTTTGATGCTAAAAAAATAATACTTGTTCAAAAATTCATTCAAAAACTTGAATTACTTGCATAGTAGGAGGCGAATGTTTTAAAGTCCAATGCATTGGTAATCAACGATCCATGACTTTCGTTAAGGTACTGAAATGACTCTGGTGCAACTGCGACATTTCGTCGTCCTTGCGGATGTAGGCTCGTTTGTGCAAGCTTCTACCGCCCTGTTTCTCACCCAGCCAGCACTCACCCGGAGCATTCAGGGGCTGGAGGAAGAGCTCGGTGGCGCCTTGTTTGATCGCTTGGGCAGGCGCATCTCGCTGACCTCGTTCGGACGCGAAGTCCTGGCGCGCGCGCGTCGACTGGTCAGTGATTCCGAGGCCCTCAAACAAACGGGCAAGGGCCTGTACGCCGGACTGATCGGCAAATTGCGCGTGGGCCTGAGTTCGGCGCCAGGTGCGCTCTTGAGCACCCCGCTGATGCTGCACATGGCGGAGAACCACCCCCAGTTGCAGGTGCAAATTTCACGCGGGCACACCGATGTGTTACTCAATGAATTACGCGAGCAGCACCTGGACGCAGCCATCGTCGACATTCGCTCGATGCGGCCGGCAGCCGACCTGAAAGTGGATTTATCGTTTGAGCTGGGGGCCGGATTTCTGGCGCGCCAGGAGCATCCGCTGGCGCAACGGGGACAGCCCGTCAGCCTGGACGAGGTGATGGCCTACCCGATTGCATCCACGCCGCTGAGCGACGAGGTGGCGCGTATCTTGATTGCCCGATACGGCCCTCAGGCCAACCCGGACGATATGGTCACATTGCGCTGCGACGAGACGCTGCACATTGTGGAGGTGGCACGGCGCAGCAACACGATTGTGCTGAGCGTCAACGCGGTGGCAGTAGACCTGATCCGCCTGCATGTATCCCCGTGCCTGGATGCCACGGCACGCTTTGGACTGGTCACCCTAGCCAAGCGCCAGGAGGCGCCGGCGCTCAGGATCTTGCGCGAACAATTACCACGTTGGGTGGCGAGCCTAGCGACCCTGTAATCTGGTGCGGTCAACGGATCAAACCCGCTCCAGAATGACCGCGATACCCTGCCCTACCCCAATACACATGGTGCACAAGGCATAGCGCCCACCCGTGACGTGCAGGCGGTTAATCGCCGTGGTGGCCAGTCTCGCGCCACTGGCGCCCAGCGGGTGTCCCAAGGCAATGGCTCCGCCCCAGGCATTGACCCGCGCGTCGTCGTCTTGCAGCCCCAGCTCGCGCAGCACCGCCAAGCCCTGCGCGGCAAAGGCTTCATTCAGCTCGATGACATCAAGCTGTTCCAGCTTCAGGCCGGTGAGCGCCAGCACTTTTTGCGTGGCCGGGGCCGGGCCAATGCCCATGATGCGCGGCGCCACGCCGGAGGTGGCCATACAAACCACTCGGGCGCGGGGCGTCAAGCCGTGCTTGGCCGCACTCACCTCATCGGCCAGCAGGAGAGCGCAAGCGCCGTCATTCACGCCGCTGGCATTGCCGGCGGTCACGCTACCGTCCGGGCGCACTACGCCTTTGAGCTTGGCCAGCGCCTCCAGGCTGGTGGCGCGCGGGTGCTCGTCCTGGTCCACCAGGATGGCGCCGCCCTTTTTCTGGGGAATGCTCACGCCAATGATTTCGCGCGCCAGGTGGCCCGCTTGCTGTGCGGCCACGGCCCGCAGCTGGCTGTTCATGGCCATGCGGTCCTGGGCTTCGCGCGCGATTTTGAAGTCCACGGCCACGTTTTCTGCCGTCTCCGGCATGGAATCCACGCCGTACTGGGCCTTCATGAGTTTGTTGACAAAGCGCCAGCCGATGGTGGTGTCGTACACCGCGTTGTTGCGACCGAAGGCGCTCTCGGCTTTGGGCATGACGAAGGGCGCGCGGCTCATGCTTTCCACGCCACCAGCGACCATCAGGCCCGCCTCGCCCGACTTGATGGCGCGCGCGGCGGTGCCGATGGCGTCCAGGCCCGAACCGCACAGCCGGTTGACCGTGCCACCCGGCACCTCCAGCGGCAGGCCCGCCAGCAGACTGCTCATGCGGGCTACGTTGCGATTGTCTTCACCGGCCTGGTTGGCGCAGCCATAAATGACATCGGTGAGGGCTTGCCAATCCACCTTCGGGTTACGCGCCATCAGCGCACGCAGCGGGACGGCGCCCAAGTCGTCCGCGCGCACGCTGGAAAGCGCGCCGCCATAACGGCCAAACGGTGTGCGGATGGCATCGCAAATAAAGGCTTGGTTCATGGTCTCTTTCTCTTCAAATGACAGGGTGAGTTCAGGCCTGAATGGGCAAGCCCAGCAGGCGCTCCAGTTCGGTTAGCGCCAGACCGTCGACGATATCAATCAGCTTGAGGCCCTGCGGCGTGCATTCCAGTGTGGCCAGCTCGGAATAGATCCGCTTGACGCAGCCAATGCCCGTGAGCGGGTAAGTGCAGTCACGCACCACCTTGCTGTCCCCCTTTTTAGTCAGCAAGTCCATCATCACCCAGGTTTGCTTGGCCCCAATCGCCAGGTCCATCGCGCCGCCCACGGCGGGAATGGAGCCGGGCTCGCCGGTGCTCCAGTTGGCCAGGTCGCCGGTGGCGGACACCTGAAACGCGCCCAGCACACAAATGTCCAAATGGCCGCCGCGCATCATGGCAAAGCTGTCGGCGTGGTGAAAGTAAGCACCGCCGCTCAAGAGAGTCACCGGCTGTTTTCCGGCGTTGATCAGGTCAAAATCTTCCTGGCCGGCGGCAGGAGCTGGGCCCATGCCCAGAATGCCGTTCTCGCTGTGCAGCACAACCTCCCGGCCCACCGGAATGTGGTTGGCCACCTGGGTCGGCATGCCAATGCCGAGGTTGACATAGGCGCCATCAAAGATGTCTTGGGCGACGCGCTTGGCGAGTTCGTCTTTGCTGCGTTTGATGTAATTATTCATGGTGATTCTCCGGCTTAGGCTGCTTGTTTGAAGCCGCCGGCCTGGGTAGCGACATGATCGACTCTGACGATTTTGGACACATGAACGCCCGGGGTGATGATGGCCTCCGGGTCGAGTGTGCCCAACTCCACAATCTGGTGCACCGTGGCAATGGTGCGCTTGGCCGCGGTGGCCATCACAGGGCCAAAGTTGCGCGCCGCCTTGCGGTAAACGAGGTTGCCCCAGCGGTCGCCACTTTCTGCCTTGATCAGGGCCACGTCGCCGTAGATCGGGTATTCCAGCACAAAGGCACGGCCGTTGATGACGCGGGTTTCCTTGGGTGTGCCGTCAGCCTGCAAGGCCAGCTCGGTGCCAAAGCCGGTGGGCGTGAAAAAGGCGCCTACACCGGCGCCCGCAGCGCGCAGGCGCTCGGCCAGATTACCCTGGGGCACCAATTCCAACTCGATCTGGCCGCTGCGGTAGAGCGCGTCGAACACATGGCTGTCGGCTTGGCGCGGAAAGCTGCAGATGATTTTGCGCACACGCCCGGTCTTGAGCAACGCGGCCAACCCGGAATCGCCATTGCCTGCGTTGTTGTTGACCACCGTCAGGTCACGCGCGCCCTGCGCAATCAGCCCGTCGATGAGTTCATTGGGAATGCCGGCGGTACCAAAGCCGCCGATCAAGACCGTGGCGCCGTCTGGCGTGTCTGCCAGGGCCTCGGCCACCGAGGCTGCGATTTTGTTGATCACTGAAAGAACTCCTGTCTGTTGTTTTCGAATGGGGTATGACCCCCTTTGAACCCTGTCACAAGCCCAGATAGGCTGACAAGGCGTCACTACCCGCCACCTCGCTGGCGCTGCCCTTCAAGACCGCCACCCCTTTTTGTAGCACCAGTGCCCGGTCGGCATGCGCAAGCACCTTGCGGTAGTCACGGTCCACAATCAAGGTGGCGATGCCGCTGGCGCGAATATCGGCAATCACGCGCCAGATCTCGGTGACGATCAGGGGTGCAAGGCCTTCCGTGGCCTCGTCCAAAATAATCAGTTCGGGTTGGGTCATCAGTGCACGACCAATCGACAGCATCTGCTGCTCACCGCCCGACAACTGCCCGCCCAAATTTGCCAGGCGCTCCCGCAAGCGGGGGAAGGTGTCGAGTACGCGTTCATAGGTCCAATCGTGGCGGCCCTCATTGCCGCTGCGGGCGGCCATGATCAGGTTCTCGCGCACGGTCAAGTTGGTGAACACCCCTCGCCCTTCGGGCACATAAGCCACTCCGAGGCGGGACACTTCATGCGGCTGGGCACGCGAGGCGTCCTGCCCCAAGATAGCGATATGACCGTCACGCAGTTTCACATGCCCAAGCAGCGTGCGAATCAGGGTGCTCTTGCCCATGCCATTGCGGCCCAGCAATCCCAAGGTTTCGCCGCGCTGAATCTTCAGGTCAATCCCGTGCAGGATATGGCTGGAGCCGTACCACGCATGAATGCTGTGGGCTTCAAGAATCGGTTCTTTATCTGTCATGTCAATGACCTCCCAAATAGGCGTCCTGCACCTCGCGGCTGTTGCGGATATGGTCCGGCGTGCCATGTGCAATCACGGTGCCATTGACCATCACCGTAATGCAGTCAGCAATGCGAAACACCGCATCCATGTCGTGCTCCACCAGCATCAGGGCGTGCCCGGCTTTCAACTCCTGCAGCAGGGCCAGCATGCGCTCGGTTTCCTCGGCACCCATACCGGCCAGCGGCTCGTCGAGTAGCAAGACCTGAGGCGCGGTCGCCAGGCACATCGCAATTTCCAGCTGCCGCTTTTGCCCGTGGGACAGCATGCCTGCCTCGCGGTCCATCAGGCCGTCAAGCCCGCTGCGCAGGGCTGCCGCGTGGGCTGCCTCGGTACTGGCCTGGCATTGGTGTGCGTCCTGCCACCAATGCCAAGGCTTGGGCGTGCGTGTCTGCGCCGCCAACCGGCAATTCTCGAACACACTGAACGTGGGGTAAATGGTGTTGCGCTGGTAGCTGCGTCCCAGGCCGGCACGGGCACGCCGTGGCTGGCTCCAGCGTGTCACATCCTGCGCCAACAGTTCGACTTGCCCGCTGGAAGGCGGAATTTCGCCAGACAAGATATTGATCAGTGTGGACTTGCCCGCCCCATTGGTGCCGATAACCGCATGCAACTCACCGAGCTTGAGGTCCAGCGACACCTTGTTGAGAGCCGTCAAACCTCCCCAGCGACGAGTGATCTCGATAGCGCGCAGCAGTACTTTATTTTTGTCCATGGTGTGCCTCCGTGGCGGCGTCTGCCAACCCCTCGTCCTTACCCATCAAGCGCTCCCGAATTTGCCTGGGGATGCCCACCAGGCCACGCGGCAACAGGGCCACGCTGGCAATGATGGCCAGACCCAGGCCGAGATGCCAATGCTTGGAAAAGTCCCCAAAAATCGCTTCCGACTTGAACAGTTCCTGCAGCAAGGTGAACGAGAACGCGCCAATCAGCGCCCCGTGCAGGTGCCCCAATCCACCCAAAATAATCATGATCAGCACGGCACCCGACAGGTGCCAGCTCATCATCTCGGGGTTGACGTAACCGTCTTTCAGCGCAAACAGAAAGCCAGCAAAACCCGCCAACCCACCCGACAGTACAAACGCCGCGAGCTTGTGGGGGTAAGTCGAAAAACCGGTGGCGCGCATGCGCTGCTCGTTCACCCGAATACCCGCCAGGGCACGACCAAAACGCGAGCGCTGAACCAGGGTCAAAAAGCCCAACACCAAGGCCAGACTGACCAGGATGAGCAAGTATTGCTGCATCGGCTTGCCCAAGTCGATTCCGCCAAACGCCGTGGGAATCTGGTCAAGGTAGACACCGTCTGTGCCACCACCAAAAGGGGTGTCATGGACCACGTAATAGGCCATTTGTGCAAACGCCAGCGTGACCATGATGAAATAAACACCCTTGGTGCGCAACGACAAGGCACCCACCAGCAATGCAAACGCTGAGGCAGCCAGAATGCTGGCCGGCAACAGCCAGAACAAGGAAACTTGGCCATCTTGCGGCGTCAGCATCACGGCACTGTAGGCGCCAATGCCGAAGAAAGCAGCCTGGCCAAAGCACACCAAGCCGGTGGTGCCCACCAGCAACTCCAGACTGAGCGCCAAAATGGCATAGATCATGATCTTGCTGACCAAGTCAAGGCCAAAGCTACTGGCGGCCAGGGGAAAGAGTGCCAATGCAAGCAGCACAGTCCCTGTAAAACGAATTTGTGAAGTATTCATCGAAAAGGTCCTTTAGTCAGCCAGCCTTGAACAGGCCATCGGGTTTCCACAGCAGGATCAGCGCCATCAAGACATACACCAGGACACCCGCCACCTGGGGCATGAGCACCTTGCCAAAGGTATCCACGACACCAATGACCAAAGCGGCCACCAGCGCGCCCCGGATCGAGCCGATTCCCCCAATGACCACCACCACAAAGCAAATGATCAACACCTGGTTGCCCATGCCCGGGTAGACGGATGACACCGGCGCGGCG
>CAZBKX010000160.1:0-3165 GCA_964492535.1 uncultured Rhodoferax sp.
GGCCATCAGTTTCATGGTCAAGCGTGTGAGCGGCACCAAAGACAAACGGCCTGCCCGTGTGTATTACGTGCGCCGCCCGGAGATGGAAACGGCGGAGGAGAAGCTCGGATTTTTGGGTAACCACCCGATGCGCGGATTGGACTTTGACGAAGTGCAGCCTGACAAGACGCACAACTGGTTGAACCTGACCAGCAATGACTTTGATACTTTTATTCCGCTGGCAAGCAAGGACACCAAGGCAGCGAAGACGGCAACGAGGGAGCGCGCAATTTTCAAGTTATTTACGTTGGGCGTTTCAACAAATCGGGACGAATGGGTTTATGACGATGACGCGGATGTTTTGCAGAGAAAGATTAGTTGGCTTTTGAAAGAAGTGGACCGAACTAAGGGAGCGGGTCATTGGGATATGGCTGTCAAGTGGTCGGAAACTTTGAAGCGCCGCGTTGCTGGAAATGCAGCCGAGAAATTCTCGGTGGATCGAATGCGCATCACGTCTTATCGTCCGTTTGCCAAGCGGTGGCTGTACGCGTCCAATTTATTGGTGGATCGTCCAGGCGATATGGTGTCCATCCCTAATCGTGACTCCACTATTTGTATTTCCTTTGGCAAAGACTTCCGCGTGTTGGGAAGTGGATCGCCGTTTGATTTACATTTTGTTGGAGACTCTATGGGGCTTCCGCTCCACAGCATGGACTCGGAGAGGTCTACCCACGACAACATCACAGACTGGGCACTAAAACAATTCGCCACCCACTACGCTGACGAAATCGGCAAAGGCAAAGGTACCCGCAAGATCACCAAAGAGGGCATCTTCCACTACTGCTACGCCGTGCTGCACAACCCAGCCTACCGTGAAAAATACGCCCAAAACCTCAAGCGTGAATTCCCCCGCATCCCCTTCTATGCTGACTTCTGGCAATGGGCCGCCTGGGGCGAGGCGTTGATGGCGCTGCACATCGGTTTTGAACAAGTCGCGCAATTCCCGCTCACCCGCACCGACACGCCCGATGCCAAAGTGCGCGCCGCTGGCCTGCAGCCCAAAGCCCTGCTCAAAGCCGACCCGGCCGCAGGCAGCATTGCGCTCGACACCGAGACTACGCTGCGCGGCATACCGCCCGAGGCCTGGGCCTACAAACTGGGCAACCGCAGCGCCATCGACTGGGTGCTGGACCAGTACAAGGAAAAGAAGCCCAAAGACCCCACCATCCGCGAGAAGTTCGACACCTACCGCTTCTGTGACTACAAGGAAAAAGTGGTTGACCTGCTCATGCGTGTCACCGCCGTGAGCGTCGAAACCGTCAAGCTGGTGGAGGCCATGAAGGCCTCCAGCCGATAGTCACAATCACTGCATGATGCGTCAACCTATTTGCTGTGTCTCAGGGTATTTGTAAGTCCAAGCAGCACTCAACGAGTCCAATATGCAAATACACATCCAAGCCCGTCTGGAACCCTGAATATGCGCTTACTTCATTACCTCGAAATAGAAAATTTCAAGCGCTTCGGCGACAAGCAGCGCATTGAGTTGGATCACCCGGCTGTGCTGATTGGCCCCAACAACTGCGGCAAGACCAGCGCCATTCAAGCGCTGGCGCTGTGGTCTCAGGCGGTAAAAACCTGGTACGACGTGCGCAAGGATTCCAGCGCCAAAGAGCGCACCGCCACGGCATTGAACCGGCTGAACATTGTGGCGGTGCCGGTACAACGCACCCGGTTTTTCTGGCACAACACCCATGTGCGCGCAGGCACCAAGGACATTCCTCTCACCATCACGGTGGGCATTGAGTTCAAGGGGGAGGTGATTGCCTTGCCAATGCGTTTTCGAAATCAGGGTGATGAGCTGGTCTACTGCACGCCGGATGAGTCGGTGGTGGCGAATCTGGAATTCTTGATGCATGCCGCGTTGATCAATGTGGAGTTGCTCTATCCCATGTCGGGCCTGGAGACCGAGGAGCCGATTTTGCAGCCCGGTCGCATTGATGTTTTGCTGGGGCAGGGGCAAACCGCGCAGGTGCTGCGCAACCTGTGTCTGATGGTGGCCAAAGACACGCCCGATGACTGGAAACGCATCGTGAACCTGATGAAACGTTTGTTCAATGTGGTGCTGGACACGCCGCAGGAGACGACCCGTGGCGCCATCGAGATGCGATACAAGCAGCCCGGTGTACGCGAGGCGCTGGATGTGTCCTCCAGTGGGCGGGGTTTTCAGCAGATGCTGCTGATTTTTGCCTATCTGTACTCCCACAAACGCAGTGTGCTGCTGGTGGACGAGCCCGATGCGCATCTGGAAATTTTGCGTCAAAAGCAGGTCTATGTGCTGCTGCGCGATATTGCTTCTGAAAACCAGTCCCAGGTGGTGATGGTCACCCACTCCGAGGTGATTCTGGATGAGGCGCTGGACAAGAACCTGACGCTTCTCATGGAGGGCAAGGCAGACGACTTGGCGCGCAAGCCCGAAATTCGCAACAGCCTGAAGCACTTTGGCGCGGACCATTACGTCAAGGCCCGTGAGCGTGGCTATGTGTTGTATGTGGAAGGCAGCACGGATGTGGACATGCTGCGCGCACTGGCCGAGCGGCTGCAGCACCCGATTGCGGCAGTATGGGATGAGCGCATCAACACTTTTTATGTGCAAAACAACTACCCCGATGTCTCGCTGGCGAGTGAACTGGAGCGGGTGGAAGGTGGCTTTGGTGTGACGCCGCGCGTGCATTTCAGTGGGCTGAACAATCTGTTGCCTGAACTCAAGGGACTGGCCATTTTGGACAACGATGGGCAGAGCCGGAAAAACAGTGTGGAGGGCAGGTTGACCCTGACCTATTGGCGCCGCTATGAGGCTGAAAACTATTTTGTGACCCCGGATGTGCTCAGGCGCTTTGCGCTTGGAGAGAAAGTAGTGCCTGGATTGTTTGATGCGTCGGTTGACGAGGTGCTTGATGCACTGGTGCTGGAGCGGGTTTTTGAATCGGTCGAGGCGGATTTCCAGGCGTGGAAGCAAGCACCGCTTGCCGCGGCGCGGCTGGTGTGGGAGGCCACCACCCAACGGCTCAAGCTCAGTACATTGGCCGAGGAATTTTTCAGGCGGCTGGCGGTGCGCATGGGGGGCAGCATGCTGTTGACCAAGGGCGAGTTGCACCGGTTGGTGGCGGTGGTGGACCCTAAAACGAT
>CAZBKX010000161.1:0-2655 GCA_964492535.1 uncultured Rhodoferax sp.
GGTGGTATTGGAGTGTCTCAAGCAAGTCTGCGAGCGGATCATTGTCGTCACAACATGCCGGTTGCTGCCATCGCACCTGCCACCAGATGCTGGCATTGATGTCATCCAGCGCCCCAACGTGGGCTATGACTTCTATAGCTATCGCGTGGGAATTGAGGCAGTGATCGAACAAGGCGGGGCGGAACGACTTTTCCTGGTTAATTCGAGCTTCCTGGTTTTGGATCGCGAGCGCTTTTCCGGCGCGCTCACGGGCATGCTCCGACTGCTTGGCAAGCATCAAATCGTCGGTTGTGTTGAATCTGCGCAGTGGCAAAGGCATCTTCAGTCCTATCTGATCCTGCTCAGGGCAGATGTCCTTGACTCAGCCTGGTTCCAGCAATGGGTTTGCAGCATTCAACCCCGCAATTCCAAGCTTGAGACCATCATTGCCGGTGAGTTCGGACTGGCCAATGCCGTCAAGGCGAACAAGGCGGTTTCACGGGCGTTACTACGACTGACCTGGAGGGAGAAGGTCCGCGCCAGTGTGGGCTGGATGCGCTTCCAGGCACGCGATGGTTTGGGCACTTTTGTTCGGAGCCTGCGGCACATAACTGGGTTTAATCCGGTCCATTTTGCGGCTGAGCCTTTGGCCGAGCGATGCGGCATCGTGAAGACGGAGCTTCTAAGGGACAACCCCTGCGACGTCTCACTAGATTGGTATGACCGAACCGTGGCCTCACCTGAAAGGTCTCAGATTGACGACTTTGTGCGGAATTCCCGCAAACATTACCAGGCATCTGGGCAGGGGCTTACCGTGCTGGGGGGCGAGGTGGCGCCCTTACCGGGGTTTCGCCTGGTCTCATCCGGTCCCCTTGGACGGCCCGGGGTTCGTGTCGCAGTGGTCTTGCATCTTTTTTACCCGGAACTGATCGGTGAGATCAGGGATTTCCTTTGTCATATTCTGGAGCCTTTCGATCTTTTCGTGACGACGCCACATGAAGGCGCGACTTGTGCAATCTTCGATGGGTTCGGCTCATTGGCGCAGACCGTCGCGGTGGCGCTGACGGAGAACCGTGGGCGGGATATCGGCCCCTTCATGGCGCTGCACAGGCAGCGCCATCTGGAGCGCTACGACGCGGTGCTCAAGGTACATGGCAAGCGAAGCAAGTATTCGGAAGAAGGCGATTTCTGGCGCCGGCGACTTTTTGCGGAGCTGTGCGGAACATCGTCCACCGTTAGCAAGTCGCTCGAACTGTTGCGCGATGGTGGTGCCGGCATCGTCGGCCCGCACGACGATTACCTGACCAACGAGCGCTATTGGGGCGCCAATCGTGAAACCGTGCGCCGACTGCTGATTGCCTCTGGTGCCTGCGTATCTGAGGCACCTCCGCTGGGATTCTTTGCGGGTTCGATGTTCTGGTTCAGGCCGGCTGCGTTGGCCCCCTTGCATCGTATTCCTCTGGCAGATCTCACATTTGAACCAGAAGCGGGGAAGCAGGATGGGACTCTGGCCCATGCGATGGAGAGGGTATTCTGTGCTGTGGCTCGTAGTGCAGGATTTGCCGCCACATCGGCTCGCTTGGCTGGGCGTGACGTAGGTGAGGTGAGGACGTTGGACAATTCGGTTCCCGTCTTGCCGAGTTGAATAACTGACCGATATAGTTTGCCGTAAGAAGGACATTTATAAATATTTCTCTCTGACAGCATTGTGTTTATTCCATTTGCATTTTAATTTAAAATAAAATTTTGAATGGAATTCTGATGCATGCACTGCGCTCAATTTAATGCAGGACTAAAAATAATAAATGCATAGAAATAGAAGCATGAAGTGATCTAAATTCATTAATCAATTTGGTGGAACTAATGTCAAAATCAAGAAATAGCTACATTTTGCAAAAGATCAATAAAACCGGATTTGGTTTGGAAATTGGTCCTTCCTACAATCCCGTGACATCTAAGAAAAATGGGTGGAACGTTGAAGTGGCAGATCACCTCGATGCGATAGCTTTAAGGGAAAAGTATTCCAATTGGGGGGTCGACGTTTCTGCCATTGAGGATGTAGACTATGTCGTGGGTTCGAAAGGTCTGTTGGCTGCAATTGGGAAGGAATCAACGTTTGATTTTATTATCGCTTCACACGTAATTGAGCATGTGCCAGATGTTGTGAAGTTTCTTGTTGATTGTGAAAAACTTCTTAAATTTGGTGGTGTTTTAAGTCTTGTGGTGCCAGACAAGAGATTTTGTTTCGATGCCTTAAAACCGCATACTACAACTGGCCAGATATTACAGGCCTATTTCGAAAAGCGCGAAAGGCATTCGGCTGGAACAATATTTGATGCACATGCCTTGCATGCAAAAAAAGGGGACGCAATTGTTTGGTCAAACAATGCCAGTGTAAGCGATTTGACCTTTGTGCATACAATTCAAGAGGCAAAAAATATCATGGAAAACTATATGCTTGGCAATGAGTATATGGATGTACATGCATGGCAGTTTACGCCACCATCTTTTGAAATAATAATTTCCGACCTTATCCAGCTCGGCTATATAGGATTTGAAATGGCTGCCTCGTTTGACACTGTGGGGTATGAGTTTTTTGTTTCGCTGAGAAAATCGGAGAAAACGAATATGAAAGGCTTTGGAAATAGAGCTAATCTCTCTAAACGCTGCGTTTAG
>CAZBKX010000162.1:0-2230 GCA_964492535.1 uncultured Rhodoferax sp.
GCCGACATTTACTGGTGCGATGGCTCCGATGAAGAATATGCGCGCCTGTGCCAGCAACTGGTCGAGACCGGCACCTTCAAAAAACTCAACTCCACCAAGCGCCCCAACAGCTTTTTGGCCTGCTCCGACCCCACCGACGTGGCCCGCGTGGAAGACCGCACCTTTATCTGCTCCGAGAAAAAAGAGAACGCCGGCCCCACCAACAACTGGATGGCGCCCGCCGACATGCGCGCCCTGCTGCAAGGCGGCACCGCAGACGCCCCCGCGTTATTTGATGGCTGTATGGCAGGGCGCACCATGTATGTGGTGCCGTTCTCGATGGGTCCACTGGGCTCACACATCTCGCACATCGGCATTGAATTGAGCGACAGCGCCTATGTGGCCGTCAACCAGAAAATCATGACCCGCATGGGCAAGGCCGTGTACGACGTGCTGGGCGTCAACGGCGAATTTGTGCCCTGCATGCACACCGTGGGCGCTCCGCTGGCAGCCGGTCAAGCCGATGTAAAATGGCCTTGCAGCAAGACCAAGTACATCGTGCATTACCCTGAAACCCGCGAAATCTGGTCTTACGGCTCGGGTTATGGCGGCAACGCCCTGCTGGGCAAGAAGTGTTTTGCACTGCGCATTGCCTCCAACATGGGCCGCGACCAAGGTTGGCTGGCCGAGCACATGCTCATTTTGGGCGTAACCAATCCGCAAGGCAAGAAGTACCACGTGGCAGCGGCCTTCCCCAGCGCCTGCGGCAAAACCAATTTCTCGATGCTGGTGCCCCCAGCCGGCTTTGTCGGCTGGAAAGTCACCACCATTGGTGACGACATCGCCTGGATCAAGCCGCACGCTGACGGCAAGATGTACGCCATCAACCCCGAGGCAGGCTACTTCGGCGTGGCACCCGGCACCAACCACCACACCAACCCCAACTGCATGGCCAGCCTGGACAAGAACACGATATTTACCAACGTGGCCCTCACTGATGACGGCGACGTGTGGTGGGAAGGCATGGAAAAAGACGGTGGCGGCCTGCCCGCGCACCTGATCGACTGGCAAGGCAAGGACTGGACGCCCGAGATCGCCAAAGCCACCGGCGCCAAGGCCGCGCACCCCAACTCACGTTTTACTGTGGCCGCAGGCAACAACCCCGCGCTCGATCCTGAATGGGACAACCCGGCGGGCGTAGCGATTGACGCGTTCATTTTTGGCGGCCGCCGCTCCACCACCGTGCCACTGGTGACCGAAGCCCGGACCTGGATGGAAGGCGTCTACATGGCCGCCACCATGGGTTCCGAAACCACCGCTGCCGCCGCAGGCCAGATGGGCGTGGTGCGGCGCGACCCGTTTGCGATGCTGCCTTTCTGCGGCTACAACATGAGCGACTATTTCCAGCATTGGCTGGACATGGAGCACAAGCTGGAGGCCTCTGGCGGCACCTTGCCCGCGATTTATTGCGTCAACTGGTTCCGCAAGGGCGATGACGGCAAGTTTGTCTGGCCCGGCTACGGCGAAAACATGCGTGTGCTCAAGTGGATGATTGACCGCCTGGAAGGCGCTGCAGCTGGCGGCAAGACCGGCCCCCAGGGTCACGACAACCTGTTTGGCGTCAGCCCCAATTTTGAGGAACTCACCTGGACCGGCCTGGACTTCACGCCCGAGCAGTTCGCCACCGTGACCAGCATCGACAAAGCCGCCTGGGCTGAAGAGCTGAAGCTGCACACCGAGCTGTTCCAGCAACTGGCTTACCACCTGCCCAAAGAACTGGAAGCCACCAAGGCCCAGATCGAGAAGCGCCTGGCCGATTGAGAGCGCCCCTGACGCTTGGGCGTCAGACAGGGCGGCCTGGTCTTGCACACGTGGACGCAAGACCTGCAACGCCATATCCACCTGCGTGCGGTGATGGCCTGTGGGGTTCTGGACCGAGACGGGCAGTGGTGACTGGGTGGTGTACTCCAAGACGCCGCTGGGTGGTGCGGCCCAGGTGCTGGAGTACTTGAGCCGTTACACGCACCGCACGGCCATCAGCCATGAGCGCATCCGTGCCATCACCACCGGGGAGGTGGCGTTCTCTGTGCGCGCCAAGACACAAGGTGGTAAACGTCTGGAGCGATTGCCAGGCGTTGAGTTCGTGCGCCGCTTCTTGGCTCATGTGCTGCCCACCGGCATCAAACGTATTCGCCACTATGGGGTGCTGGCCTCAAGCTGCAAACGGGTCAAGCTCAGCGCCGCACGGACC
>CAZBKX010000163.1:0-3938 GCA_964492535.1 uncultured Rhodoferax sp.
CCAACGAAGTGAACTGGAATATCCGGTTATCGCGTCCGATGGACGTGTGACCGTCAAGGACGCAATGGGGTCCAATGGTTGTCCCAGCCCCTACTTTCACATGCGGGCCAATCAGCGTGTAGGCCCCGACCGAGACGCTGCTGTCAAGTTCTGCGGCAGGATCAACAATGGCGGTGGAATGGACAAGTGTCACCCAGACTCCTTCAGGTAATCGCGCGCATTGCGCAGGTCAATTCAGCCTCGACAGTCAACTCGTCGCCTACCAGTGCACGCGCCTTGAATTTGAAAATACCGGCTTTCATTCGCAACAACTCAACCTCAAGTGTCAACTGGTCACCCGGCTCGACCGGACGCTTGAAACGTGCGCCGTCAATCCCCGCAAAATAATAGACCATTTCATCGCTGGGCGAAGAACCCAACGTGTCAAAGGCCAACAGAGCCGCCGCCTGCGCGAGCGCCTCCAGCATCAACACGCCTGGCATCACAGGGCGGTGAGGAAAATGACCTTCGAAAAATGGCTCATTGATCGTTACATTCTTCAACGCCTTGATGCTTTTGCCTTTTTCGATGGAAAGTACCCTATCCACCAACAAGAATGGATAGCGATGTGGCAGTTGTTTAAGTATTTGGTGAATGTCCATCATTTTTTTAATCTTGGTTGGTGGGGACTAGATCAGAGAAACAGCCCGCACCGTCTCGCACTCTTTTATGTATTTGAATCACGCTCCAGCGCCCGAATGCGCTCGCGCAGACGATGCAATTGCTTGAGCGATGCCGCATTTTTTTCCCACTCGGCGTTGTCGTCAATTGGGAACATGCCAGTGTAATGTCCTGGCTTCTGAATCGACCGGGTGACGACCGTCGCTGCCGAGATGTTGATGTGATCACCCAGCACCAGATGACCCAAAACGATGGCTCCGCCTCCGATGGTGCAATGAGCACCTATCGTCGCGCTGCCAGCCACACCGACGCACCCTGCCAACGCAGTGTGCTTTCCAATACGCACGTTGTGACCGACCTGAATCAGGTTGTCGAGCTTCACACCATCTTCAATTACCGTGTCCTGAAGGGCCCCGCGATCGATACAGGTATTGGCTCCAATCTCAACGTCATTTCCAATGCGTACAGCAGCGAGTTGTTCAATTTTCTCCCAGGTGCCTTCGCTGGGTGCAAACCCAAACCCGTCAGCGCCAATGACCACGCCAGAATGAAGTAGGCACCGCTCACCGATCACACAATTCTCACTGACTGTGACCCGTGACTTGAGGATGGTATTTGCGCCAATGCGGGCACCAGACTCAATGACGCACAGTGCACCAACCTGAGCCGTCGGATGGATAAAAGCACCCGGTTCAACCACAGCGCTGGGGTGTAACCAGGGTCGATCAACTTGAGGGAGATGCCGCTTCCAGACTTGAGTGACCCGAGCAAAGTAGAGGTACGGTTGCTCGGTCACGATACAAGCCCCACGCAGCACAGCTTGCGCCTGCATGTCAGGACCCACAATGACGCAGGCCGCCTTGGTTGAGACCAGCTGAGAAGCGTACCGGGGGTGACTTAAGAAACTTAACTGCTTTGGCCCGGCGGCCTCCAGAGACGCCAAACCTTCTATTTCAAGTTCAGCCTGTCCATGCAACTCACCGCCCAACAGAGCGACGATTGAACCCAGATTCAAGCTCACACTCAGCTCGCCTCAAGTCCGCCTACTTGGCACCGACCGCATTCAATACTTTGAGCACTTTGTCGGTGATGTCGTGCTTGGGATTGACGTAGACCGCCTCTTGAAGAATCATGTCGTACCGTTCGGCCTCTGCCACCTGCTTGACGACCTTGTTGGCGCGCTCCAGCACCAGTTGTAATTCCTCGTTTTTTCGCGCATTGAGATCTTCCTGAAATTCACGGCGTTTGCGCTGGAAATCACGATCCTGATCGACAAGCTGCTTTTGACGAGCGACCCGTTGCGCTTCTGTCAGTGTTGGCGCTTCACGCTCAAACTTGTCAGACAGAGTTTTCAAGCCTGCCCCTTGATCAAGCAGTTCTTTTTCGCGCTTGGAAAACTCCTGCTCCAGCTTGACTTGCGCCGCCTTCGCTGTGCCGGCCTCTTTAAAAATGCGGTCCGTGCTGACAAACCCGATGCGAAACTCCTGGGCGTGTGCAGACATCAGCAAACCACCCAACACCACCGAGGCAAAGAATCGGCTAAAGATATTTTTCATTAGAAATTGGTTCCGATCTGAAATTGCACTGTTTGAATTTTATCGCCATCGTATTTTTTGATGGGCTTGGCAAAGGCCAGGCGTAAAGGCCCGACCGGTGATATCCAGCTTACACCCACGCCGACAGAGGAGCGCAGGCTGTTTGCATTGGCATTGGCAGCCAAGCCCCGATCAGGACCGCTGACGCTACCCACATCAAGGAACCCGTACAACCGAAGGCTGCGGTCATTGCCTGCGCCAGGAAACGGAGTCAACAACTCTGCATTCAGATTCATCTTGCGAGTGCCACCCACGACCGATCCACCGGAATCACGGGGGCCCAGACTGGCTTGCTCGAAGCCCCGGACAGAGCCCAGTCCGCCACCAAAGAAGTTCTTGAACACGGGGATTGCCCCACCCCCCGACGCCGCACCCACACCGACATCCGCATTGAAAGCCGCAGTGAACTGCTTGCTGAGGGGAATGTACTCTTGGTACTGGTAGGTAGCCCGCAAATAACGGGCATCTCCAGCAACAGACCATTCGGCATTGGCCCGCTGGTAGCGCCCTGAATTGGGTGCCAGCGCGCTGTCACGTCCGTCGCGTCCCCAGCCAATAGTCAAGGGAACAGAGGTGCTGTTAAAACCATACTCGTTCGCGTATTCTAGATAGGAGGTTGGCAAGAGCGTACCGGACACAATGGCAGTTCTCTCCAGACCAGCTCCAAAGTAGACTGTGTCGATGTCAGTGAACGGCACGCCAAAACGAAGGCTTCCTCCGGACGTCACCAACTTGTAATAGCTGGGATCTTCATAAGGACTGCTTGACTTATGGAAGACATCGATCGTCCTGGAAACACCGTCCGCAGTGAAATAGGGATCTGTGGTGTTGAATACCGCCACACGGTTGATCTTGCTGGTGTTGAGTTGAATGCCGAGAGAATTCCCTGATCCGAAGGCATTTTCCTGTTTGAGTCCAAACGACAACCCCAAACCCTCGCTGCTTGAAAAGCCCGCACCGAGGCTCAAGCTGCCCGTTGGTTTTTCCGCCACAGTGATCGTCAAGTCCACCTGATCAGGGGAACCGGGCACCTCTTGGGATTCAATACCGACATCACTGAAATAACCCAACCTGTCGACCCGATCCCGCGACGAGCGTATTTTTCCACCGTCATACCAAGAGGCCTCCAACTGCCTGAATTCACGGCGCACGACAACATCCCGGGTACGGCTGTTTCCAGCAACATTGATTTTCCGGACATAGGCCCGCCGCGATGGATCAGCCTGAAGCACCAAAGCAACCCGATTGTTGGCGCGGTCAATTTCTGAACGAGCTTCGACGCGGGCAAACGCAAACCCAAAGTTCCCAAAGTAATCGACGAACGCCTTTGTGGTCTGAGCCACCTCGGCAGCGTTATAGGCTTGGCCAGGCTTGATCGTCACCAGTGACTTGAACTCATCGTCCTTGCCCAGAAAATTACCCTCCAGCTTGACACTGCTGACAACAAAACGCTCGCCCTCAGTCACGTTGATCGTGATCGAAACATCGGTCTTGTTGGGCAAAATAGCAACCTGTGTGGAATCTACCTTGAACTCCAGATAGCCCCGCGACAAGTAGTAGGCCTTGAGCGTCTCAATATCCGCGTTAAGCTTGGCACGCGAATAGCGATCCGATTTGGTATACCAACTCAGCCACCCACCCGTGTCGAGATCAAACAGGCCACGCAAGGTTGACTCACCAAAA
>CAZBKX010000164.1:0-2277 GCA_964492535.1 uncultured Rhodoferax sp.
AGGCATCCAGACCTTCCAGCGTGTCCAGCACCATCGACTGCGCGCGCCAAGTGCTGTAGTCGGTCGCCTGATCGACCAGCTTTTGTTGTGCGACGGTTTTTCTGGATTTCATGTCTGATTTGTCCCACTGGGGCGGAATCGCACCGCATTTCGAAGTTTGAAAGTCTCAACCGATTTTCCATCTGTGTCGACCCTGTCACTGTCACATTCATAACTCACTTGATGAAGGTCAAAATGGGGGCTTTCCGGAGCTTGCTCCGGCTCTGGGGCGCCGTTGCCGGGGCGGGGTCAGGCATGGACTGGCACCGTACCGCCGTGGCGAGACGTTTTTGAGTCTTTATGGCCTTTACCCAGCGTCAATGGGTCATGGTGACTCCTGAACCGATAGCGTCTTGTTGCAGGTCCGGATCTGGCGCGGGCCAACGGACGGCTCGAACTGGCGCGCAGCGTGGCCTTCGCGGCCGGCCAGGCACTGGCCGGCACGCTGGTTTCCTGGGCTGGCGCACCAGCGGTCTTCATCCTGACGGCGGCGACGATGGTCGCGACTCTGCTGCTAACCGGTGCCGCCCTGGCGATGGGCGCGTCCTTCCGGCATGGTTTGGATCTGCTTTGCCCTGGCCGCAATATCGGCCTGACTTGAACCAACCGGACTCCACGAAACCCGGGGCGATTCATGGTTGCGAAGACGTCAGCGAATGACCAAAACGGGTATTTCAGAGTGGGTCAGAACCTGAAGAGTCTCACTACCGAGCAAGACACGCTTGATTCCGCCGCGGCCGTGCGACGCCATCACAATCAGATCTGCTTTTGATTTCTTGGCGACTTTGAGCAAGGCATCAGACACGTTGCTAGATTTTGCGACGACGGTATTGACACTGATGTGCTTGTTAACCGTGGTCTTCAACAGTAGATCGAGCGACGCCCGTGCCTGGACGGTCCACTCCTTTTCAATCTCTGCCATTTCCTGGATGCTAAGTACTGACGAGCCATCGAAGAAGGTCTTTGCATAGTGTGGAACGATACGGACAAGTGTCAAAACCGCATCAAAGTCAGCCGCCAGTTCCGACGCTGCTTCAACCGCCTTTTTGGAAAGCTTTGTCCCATCTGTTGCAACAAGAATCTTCTTGTACATAAGGCACCTTGTGAGTTAATCGGAAAAGACACAGCCTGCGTGCATCATGCATCCTATGAGGGACATTTCGTTCACAGTAGCACATAGTCTCAGATGCAGGTAGGGGTCTATAGCCGAGCCACGGCTTGACGACGAGTCCGCGCACATTGTGACCGATGAGTTGACTCGAAAATTCATCATTGCCTTGGTGAAATTCTGCGGACGGCCCTGGCCAATGCCTTGGAATGCCTCATTGATCCAGCGCAAATCGCCCAACTGAGAGAAGATCGTATAGAGCCTTTGGAAATGGCTGTACTGCGGCGGAAACAGCGAGCTGACACTTTCGGCCCGTTGCTGCCGGTTACAGACGTGAGGACCGGCCATTCGTGGCGAGGGACAAAAGAGTCAAAGCGGCCCTTCAGATTGCGGGTTCGTTTTCGTTGACCGGGCCGGCGCTTGCGCAGCGTTTACCGACGGCCACGAACGGCCGGTTTCTGGAAGTCCAGTGATCGCCTGCCACCGCCTCAAAAAACTCATTAATCACGCACACGTAGAAGTGAACATGCTCGTTCAGGCTGGAGCCGCAGCGGTGGATGAAAGCGATTGCGCCAATGTCAGGTCGGTGGCCGACGAGGCACCCGTGCCGCTTGAAGCAGGTTTGAGCTATGTCAGTGTCAATGGGTCGGGTTCGGTGCTGTTGAAGCAAGGGTGTTGGGGTTTATACGCGTAGTCAAGGTCATGAAGCTTGACCAATATACCGGTCCTTGCTCAGTTGACTGGAAGCCATCCCATGAAACGCAGAACCCTCTTTCTTGCCCTCGCCATCACTGGCGGGGCCTTGTTGACTACTGGCTGCGCCAGCACGCCGCCAGCGCCCCAGCCCCGGATCGTGATGCAAGTCAGCGACGGTGACGCAGCCAGATGGAATCTGGCGCTCAACGTGGCCGGTAACGCGCAAAAAGAGCTGGGCGCCGACAAGGTTCAGGTTGAAATTGTTGCCTTTGGTCCCGGCATCGGCATGCTGAAGTTTGATGCCGTCACAGCCAACCGGGTCAATGACGCGATCAAATCAGGGTCAAGGTGGTGGCCTGCGAAAACACCATGACTGCCCAAAAATTGGTCAAGGCCGACATGAACCCCGCCATCAGTTACGTGCCAGCCGGAGT
>CAZBKX010000165.1:0-6376 GCA_964492535.1 uncultured Rhodoferax sp.
CGCCTGGTGCCGGTCCACGAGGTGGCGGTTTTTGAGGCGGCCGACAAATATGTGCAGGTTCTGACTGCCCACCACGAGTACCTGATCCGCACGCCCCTCAAAGACCTGCTGCCCCAACTGGACGCCACCGTGTTCTGGCAAATTCACCGGGGTACGGTCGTCAATGCCACCTGCATCGACACCGTGACCCGGGACGAAGCCGGCAAACTCAGCCTGACCCTGCATGGCAGAGCGGGAAAACTGGCAGTCAGCCGCCTGTACGCACACTTGTTCAAGGCCATGTAGCGCGGGCACACAGCCCAGTAAAGTTCGTGGGATGATCTATTGAAAAGAACCCAACTTGACTGCTGAACCCGCCCATGTCTCAACCCCTGGCCCTGTCTTTACTGCCCTTGTTCCCATTAGGAACCATGCTGTGCCCAGGCGGCTTTTTGCCGCTGCGGATATTCGAGGTGCGCTACCTCGACATGATCGGCAAGTGCTTCAAGACCGGTGCCCCGTTTGGCGTGGTCACACTGATCAAAGGCAACGAGGTGCGCCGCGCTGAAGCCACGGGTGCGCCCGGTAACAGCACTGCACGAGAAACATTCCACCCGGTAGGTACTCTGGTCACCATCACCGAGCTGATCCGACCCCAGCCCGGGCTGATGGAAATCAGCTGTACTGGCACCCAGCGCTTTCGCATCAACAGTACACAGCTACTCAAGCACGGCCTGTGGGTGGCCAACGTCAACCTGCTTGACCCCGACATGTCGGTTCCCGTCCCTGACGATCTCAAAGGGGTCTCGGTCGCCCTGGCCAACCTGATCAACTCGATCAAAGCAAGCGGCTTGCCTGCAGCACACATGCCGGTGCAACCGCCCTACCGGCTCGACGACTGCGGCTGGGTGGCCAACCGCTGGTGCGAGCTGCTGCCGATCTCCCCCGACCACAAGCAAGGCCTGCTGGCGCTGGACAACCCGCTGGTGCGACTGGAGCTTGTGGGCGACATGCTGGCGCGCTCTGGCATTGCCGGCTAAGTGCTCGGCGGCTGGCTGATTAGCCGCTCTAATGGTGCTTTATAGATGGTGACCCAAGGGGTTAACCCCCTAAACGAGTGCGATCGAAGTCCGTACAGTCAGGCTTTTGACTATTTTAAAAGCCACCCATGCGTATACCTTTTCGCCGTCGCACTGCGTTGAATTCCCTGGCCGTTGGCGCTTTGGCGCTCTCTGGTTTGCTGCAAGGCTGTGACAAAACTCCCGCCACCATCAAGATAGGCGTGGCCCAGCCCCTCACCGGCAACCTGGCCGCCCTTGGCCAAGACCTGCTCAATGGGGTGACTCTGGCTGTGGACGAACTCAATAAGGAAGGCTTCAAGCTCAGCGGCAAGCCGGTCAGCTTTGAAATAGTCGCCGTGGATGACCGGGCCAACGCCGACACCGGCAAGGAGGTCGCCAGACAGCTGGTGGATGCTGGTGTGGTGGCCGTAATCGGGCATCTCAACTCGGGCGTCAGCATCGCCGCAGCGCCCATCTATGCCGAAAAAAACATCGCTCAACTGGCCATTTCAACGAACCCCAAGTTCACCGCGCTGGGGTTCAACACCACGTTTCGCCTGGTGGCCAATGACACCTTGCAAGCCAAAGCGATGGGCAGCTTTTCCGCAGCCCAATTCAAGGCCAGCAAATACGCGGTGCTGGATGACGGAACACCTTACGGCAAGGACCTGGCCGGAGGTGCGGCTGCCCACCTCAAGGCTGCCAACAAAGAGATCGTGTTGCAGCAGTCATTTGATGAGAAAACCACCCAGTTTGACGAGTTGGCAGCCAGACTCAAAGCGACCGGCACGGAGGCCATCGTATCGACGTTGAATGACTTCCAGATCATTGCGCTGCTGGACGCACTGAAAAAGGTCAACCACACGCAAGTCTATATTTTGGGTGGCGACACCATCAAAACCACACTCATGCTTAAAGGCGCCGGCATTGTTCGCGGCTTGTACGCCACATCCCCGATTCTGGATGCGCGCGAGTTCTCCGCGGGTGCCGCTTTTCTTGAGAAATACCAGGCCAAGTTCAAAATGGCGCCTGCCTATGGCGGCCACTACACCTACGACGCCATGCACGTGTTGGCCGCAGCCATTCGCCGCAGTGAGTCGGCCAAGCCAGAGAACATCGTTGAGACCCTGCGCAAGATTGACGGCTATGCCCCGGTCACTGGCTCCATGAAATGGAACGACAAAGGTGAACAACGTTATGGGGTCATCAGCGTGTACAGCAATAACGGAGCGGTCTGGGAATCGCAGGTGCGCTCTGACTCCTGGTGAAAATACTGCGAGGCGCTTGCGCGCCCCGCAGCGGCGCATTACGATTCGGCTCTGAACCACTCATTCAATAAAGTGACCCACATGACCATCCAGTACACCACCGTGGCCAACCGCCTGCCAGAGAACAAAATGCGGCTGTACCCCACCAAGGTCATCAACATCATTGGCGGGCCGGGCTGCGACAAATCGCTTTTTTCGGCGGCGATTATCCTGAATCTCAATCTGCGTCACAAGACCGTGGAGACCATTCCGGACTATGCCAAGACACTGGTGTGGCAAAGGGACTATGAGACCCTGAAGAACCAGTACCAAATTGCCCAACGCCAGTTTCAAATGATTGAGTTACTGGACGGGCAGGTACAGTTTCTGGTGACCGAGTGCTCTCTACCCCAAGTGATGTTTTACAACGAACACTACCCCGATAATATTTGTGATATCGCCAAGACCAAACGCCAGATTCTGGAATGGTACAAGCAGCACAACAATGTGAATGTTCTGGTAGAGCGCGGCGACAAAAAGTACATTCACACGGGGCGTTTTCAGGACGAGGAAGAGGCCAAAAAAATTGACCGCGGACTGCGTCAAGCCTTGGTGTACGAGGGCATTCACTTCACCTCATTGCCCCCGGACGTTGAAGCCATCAACGCCTTTGCGCATTCACTGGAATGAATTTCCCAGCATGGCGCCCGCGAGGGCGTTGATGCGGTCTTCATGGCGCTGCCACCAGATGCCCAACGCCACCACACCCAAGCCCAGCAAGGTCAGCGCAAACGGGAACATCAAACTATCCTGAAACACCCGGTGCGACAAATACCCCAAATACCCGGCCACTCCCAGCGCGCCCAGCACCGTGAACACGCGCCGCCCGATGACTGCCCCCGCCAGCACCAACACCACATTGATCAGCGCATACAGCAACTTGCCCCATTCCGAGCCGGAGTCCCGCAGGGTCAGACCGCTCCAAAACATGATCGCGCCAAAGAGGTACAGCCAAAACGCGTAGTCCTGGCGCCACTCGGGCGCCTGCGCGCGGCGGCAGCGCACGTCCACCCACACCGCCACTGCGCAGGTGGCCAGGCCAAACACCAGAGACACATCACGCGTGAACGTCCAGTCAAAACCGACGCCTTGCATTAGCACGTTGGCCACATCCATGCTCATGTACCAAACCGTCACCGCCACCGGCATCACCATGAAGGGCAGGCGGTAGCGCCACAGCATCACCACGCCCGCTGCCAGAGTGGCAAATTCAAGCGTCAGCCAGCGCCAATTGATGTGCGTGTGGTAGGCCGAATAGCGCTCAGGCCCGCCGGGCGGCCACAAGCCCAGGCCCTGCTGCACACACCACACGGCCAGCGGCACCAAGCACACCGCCAGCGTGGCCAAAATGCCTGCTGGAATGGGCAAGTGGCGGGTTTTCAAATAGTCAGTCACCTTCAGGCAGGCCACCAAATAGCCCAAGCTCAAGGCCAGCAGACCCCACGCGCCAAACGACTGCCAGCCCAATGACAGGAACAAGGTCATGGCGCCAATGGCCACCATGCCGCCCAGGTAATACAAGGTGTTGGTGAAACTAAAGCCCGGCCCCGGCTTGACCGGCAGCACACCGGGCCGCGTGCCCGGAGCTGCCCACTGCGCCCACAACTGCTGCGCCTGCACGCCAGAGATGATGCCGCGGCGTACCGCCGCCTGGAGGTCGCTTGGCTGCACCTGCACGGATTCAGGGGCCGTATCGAGAAAATCGGGCGAATTCATGGGATCTCCCAACGTTGAGTGCGATGGGCGACCATGGTACTGCAGCACAGGCTGCCGTCTAGAATCAAACGCATGAGCCACCCTACCCCCGCCAACCCCCAAACCGCCGCCGCTACGGCCCCTGAAGCCCCCAAAGTCAGCAACTTTTTGCGCCAGATCATCGAGAATGACCTGGCCAACGGCACCTACGCCAGCCGCAAATGGGCCGGCAGCCCCGGAGACGCCGCCCACCAAGCCGCAGGCCAGCCGGATCCCGCCAAAATCCGCACCCGCTTTCCGCCCGAGCCCAATGGCTACCTGCATGTGGGCCACGCCAAGAGCATCTGCATCAACTTTGGCTTGGCGCGTGACTACGGTGGCGTGTGCCACCTGCGCTTTGACGACACCAACCCCGAAAAAGAAGACACCGAGTATGTAAACAGCATCATCGACGCGGTGAAATGGCTTGGCTTTGAGTGGAACGGCGCCGCAAATGCCGCCCCCTACCAAGCCAGCGACTACTTCGACGTCATGTACCGCGCAGCGGAACACCTGATCCATGCCGGCCACGCCTACGTGGACGAGCAAACCGTAGAGCAAATGCGCCTGAACCGGGGCGACTTTGGCAAGCCCGGTGTGGACAGCGCATTCAGAGGCCGCACTCCCGACGAGAACCTGGCGCGTTTTCGGGAAATGCGTGATGGCAAACATGAAGATGGCTCCATGGTGCTGCGCGCCAAGATCGACATGGCCAGCCCCAACATCAATATGCGCGACCCGGCCATCTACCGCATACGCCGCGCTACCCACCACAACACCGGCGACAAATGGTGCATTTACCCTATGTACACCTTTGCGCACCCCATTGAGGACGCGCTGGAGCAAATCACCCACAGCCTGTGCACGCTGGAGTTTGAAGACCAGCGCCCGTTTTACGACTGGCTGTTGGAGCACTTGATTGAAGGCAAACTGTTCAGCGCCCCACCCCCGCGCCAATACGAGTTTGCACGCCTCAACCTTACCTATGTCATCACCAGCAAACGCAAACTGGCGCAACTGGTATACGACCACAAGGTGCAAGGCTGGGACGACCCCCGCATGCCAACAATAGTCGGCCTGCGCCGCCGGGGCTACACGCCCGAGAGCTTGCGCCTGTTTGCCGAACGCATTGGCGTGACCAAGAGCGACAGCTGGATTGACTACAGCACCTTGGAGGGCTGCCTGCGTGAAAACCTGGAGCAAGTCGCCCATCGCGGTATGGCCGTACTGAACCCGGTCAAACTCACCCTGACCAACTGGGACGACTTGATGGGCGCCGGCCACCTGGAGCCCTGCACCCAGCCCGCCCTGCCCCACCCGCCCGAAGGTCTGGAGCCACCACCCGCACGCAACTTCACCATTGGCAAAGAGGTGTGGATTGACCGCGAAGACTTCGAACAAGTGCCGCCCAAAGGCTACAAACGTCTGTTCCCCGGCAACAAGGTGCGCCTGAAAGGCGGCTATGTGATTGAGTGCACCGGCTGCACCAAGGACGCAGATGGAAAAATCACCGAAGTGCTGGCCACCGTGGTGCCCGGCACCAAGAGCGGCACCCCCGGCAGCGAGACCGTCAAGGTCAAAGCCGCCATCACTTGGGTGGGCGTGGCCAATGGCGTTTCGGTTGAGGTGCGCATGTACGACCGCTTGTTCCTGGACGCGCAACCTGATGCAGGTGGCAAAGACTTTATCGAAAGCCTGAACCCGAACAGCCTGAAGGTGATATCCGCCATAGTGGAGCCGTCGTTGGCCAACGCCAAGGCGGGACAGCAGTTTCAGTTTGAGCGGCATGGTTACTTTGTGGCGGACCGGTTGGACCATGTGCAGGGGACCAAGCCGGTGTTTAACTTGGCGGTGGGGTTGAAGGACAGTTGGGGGAAGTAATGCCCCCCCAAAACCATACAAATATTCCTCCCCACCGGTGACCCGCGTGGTGTGAGCGTTGGCGAGATAACGACACGGATTGTTCGTGTTACAAAAGTGGCACACAGCAAGTTGGCAGACCTCCTCAAGATGCTTGAAGCACAACAATCGGGGTTTACTTCTTGGTGTGCGAGTGGCCTGACGCTGGTTTGCCACGCGTCCATATTGGCCAGTGTGGTGTGCCCAGAAAGGATTCAAACGGATCGGGTGGCGCTATAAAATCGATACCGAAAGTCACTACTGTCCGGTCAAAAGTCGAACAAAATCAATTGGTTAGCAACGGGCATTGCTTGAGTTTGTAAGTCATCGGCCTGCAAGGCGCATGAAACCTGGGTTTTCTCAAAAACTGAGACCGACAAAATCTGTAGACAAGTG
>CAZBKX010000166.1:0-2022 GCA_964492535.1 uncultured Rhodoferax sp.
GGTTACGGCAAGGAACCGGCTTTTCTGCGTGGCGTCGATGAACAAGGTTACCGATTTGTAGCGGATGTCCATTGCGATCAAACAATTTATCTACAAGACCCAGAGCCGCAGGTGCCCGTGTGGTCAGGCTTCGGCAAACAACCCAGCCATCGTAAACCACAATGCATTGGACAGCGCGTTGACCAGTGGGCGGCCGCACAGACAGCTGATGCTTGGCAGCGACTCACTTTACGTGAGGGCGAACAAGGCTTATTGGTGGCCGATTACTTGCACACTCAGATTTGGGTATGGGGTGGCGAAGAAGAACAGGCTCGCTGCTGGCATCTCCTGGTGCGTCGGGAAGTCGGCGCGGACAGTATCTCTCACTATTGTTTATCGAATGCGCCGCTGGATACGCCCTGGCAAGAGCTGGCTCGAGTACAGGCGCAACGTTTCTTCATTGAACACAGTTTTCGCGAGGCGAAAAGCGAATGCGGCATGGCCGACTATCAAGTCCGCCGCTGGGATGTATGGCATAATCATAGGGCATTAGTGATGCTGGGAACGTTATTTCTGGTTAAACAGAAAAAAGCCGGGCGCCAACAGTGGCCCATGCTGTCATTCAACGATTTGGTCACAGCGCTTGAGCATTTGCTCCCTCGCAGACAACTCACGGCTGAAGAATTAGCCGACATTATCAGTAAGCGGCACTATCTACGTCAAAAGGCAAAAGAATCACACGCCAGAAGGTCTCAAGTGGCGCGTGAATGAATCTGACAAAGTAGAACTAAGGATAAAAGTGATCACCAAGCCTGGTTGGAAGATCGCTGCCATCAACTGAAACACACAGCGGGGGCTGCCGAGGCACTTTATAATGAAATGGTGGCGCTACAAGCACGAAAATGCACCCAAAAATTACCGCAACATCTGCGAGACAAACTGGGGGCCGCCGTTACCTATTATAAAAATCATCGGCACCAAATGGATTACATCAGTTACACCGAGCAAAATTTTCCGATTGGATCGGGTGTGACAGAAGCGGCTTGTAAAACGCTTATAAAACAGCGATTTTGTCTTGCCGGTATGCGCTGGAAACAACCGGGGGCTGCTGGCATTTTAAATTTACGGGCATTAGTTTTAACGGCTCAAAGATGGACACAGTTTTGGCAAAAAATAAATCTCTTTGGCGTTCCTCCTGTTGTGGCTGCTTTAAATTGAGGCCGCACCCATGCAATGCCTCGACAATGGCGTCCAGTTTTTCCTGTGCGATTGCTGGCGGGCGTCCACCGACCCGACCGCGCCGCCTGGCAGCATTAAGTCCTGCTAAAACTCTCTCCTTGGTCAAGGCACGCTCATATTGGGCAAGTGCTCCAAAAACATGGAATAGCAACTCGCCAGACGCAGTTGTGGTATCCATGCCTTCGGTCAGCGACCGAAATGCAATCTGGTTGGCCTTGAGTGTGGCGATAATCGAAAGGAGATGCGAGAGTGATCGACCAAGCCGATCCAGCTTCCACACAACCAAAACATCTCCAGGTCGGACAAAAGCCAGTGCGCTGGTCAGGCCGGGACGATCATCCTGAGCTCCAGAAGCGTGATCCTCAAAAATATGCCGAGCGTCAACTCCGGCGACGAGTAAAGCATCGTGTTGCAGATCCGTGATCTGACGATCAGAATCGGACGATACCCGCATATACCCGATAAGCATAAGCGGAAAACCTTTGATTGATAGTTTCCGTATGGTAGGGGGACCGTAAGGATTCCTTCGTAAATGAGTAACATCCCTGATTTCGTTACATTTGGAACATCACACCGTAGTCAATCGGCTCCAAATCACGTTCCCGAAGCTCGTACGTACCGAAACGATTGGCGTGATGCGTCCGATAAGGACTAAACGCCGCAGCCAATTCTGGCGTCAACTTCATCCCATCCGCTTCCAGCTCCTTGAAGGCCTGCGTCATCGTATGGCAGTTGTGGAAAATCATCAGATTGGCAATTAGATGATTGTACTTGATTATCTTCAGCTGATCCTCGCGCACATTC
>CAZBKX010000167.1:0-7586 GCA_964492535.1 uncultured Rhodoferax sp.
ATTCGCGGACCCGGTGAATTTTTGGGCGCGCGTCAGTCGGGGGCGGCCCTGTTGCGTTTTGCGGATCTGGCTACGGACACTGCGCTGCTGGAGTGGGCGCGCGAGTTGGCCCCGATCATGCTGGACCAGCACCCGGCCCTGGCCGAACAGCAGGTGCAGCGCTGGCTGGGCACCAAAGCAGAGTACTTGAAGGCATAAAGATCACCTTCTGAAGGCCTTAGCTCGGGGTTGGTGGAGTTTGCCCTGACGGCGGCCAGCCCCGCTTATGCCGATCTGGATTACCAGCCCCTGATCTCGGATGGCTTTGTCTTGTTGATGCCGCCCATCGATCCTCTGGGTTTGGGACGTGGGGCGCTGGGCCGGATTGAGGTGGCCGCGCTGGATCACATCTCCATGCCCCTGCCGCTGGTAGCAAAATAGGCCCATGACCCTCACCGAACTGAAATACATCGTGGCCGTGGCGCGTGAGCGCCATTTTGGCAAGGCGGCCGAGGCCTGCTACGTGTCGCAACCCACGCTGTCGGTGGCCGTCAAAAAGCTCGAAGAAGAGTTGGACGTGAAGCTCTTTGAGCGCAGCGCCAACGAAGTCTCGGTGACCCACCTGGGCGAAGAAATCGTCCGCCAGGCTCAAAGTGTGCTGGAGCAGGCGGCCAACATCAAGGAAATTGCCAAGCGTGGCAAAGACCCCTTGAGCGGCCCGCTCACGCTGGGCGTGATCTACACCATTGGCCCCTACCTGCTGCCCGATCTGGTGCGCCAGATGATCACCCACATGCCGCAAATGCCGCTGGTGCTGCAGGAGAACTTCACGGTCAAACTGCTGGAAATGCTGCGCACCGGGGAGATTGACTGCGCCGTTCTGGCCGAGCCTTTTCCCGATACCGGGCTGGCCCTGGCGCCTTTGTACGATGAGCCGTTTCTGGCTGCCGTGCCCACCAACCACCCCCTGGCCGGGCAAGACCGGGTCACGACCGACGAACTCAAGCGCGAGACCATGCTGCTGCTGGGCAGTGGTCACTGCTTTCGAGACCATGTAATGGAGGTGTGCCCGGAGTTCTCACGTTTTTCCAGCAACACCGAAGGCATTCGCAAGAGCTTTGAGGGCTCGTCTCTGGAGACCATCAAGCACATGGTGGCCGCTGGCATGGGCATCACCCTGGTGCCACGCCTGAGCGTGCCCAAGGAGGCTTTTGCGGCAACGCCCCAACGCAAGCGCGACGAAGACCCGTTTGTCAAATACCTGCCGTTTGTGGGTGACCCGCCTTTGCGCCGGGTGGTCCTGGTCTGGCGGCGCAGTTTTCCCCGCTATGAGGCGATTGCCGCTTTGCGCAATGCCATTTACGCCTGTGAGCTGCCCGGAGTCATTCGCCTCTCCTAAGGCTATATTTACATAAAATCCCCCACTGGCCGGCGTATTGTTTGGCTTTAACTATCTATTTTTATAGCGCCACGGATGGCGCTGCCTTGCTGTGAGAACACCGCCTGTGACCGCCACTCCCGCCCGCACCGCTTTGTATCTGGACCTGATTCGCTGGAACCGCCCTGCGGGATGGCTGCTGCTGCTGTGGCCCACCCTGAGTGCCTTGTGGATCGCCTCGCACGGCTTTCCCGGTTGGCACCTGCTGACGGTGTTCACGCTTGGCACCATCCTCATGCGCAGCGCGGGCTGCTGCATCAACGACGTGGCAGACCGGGACTTTGACCGCCATGTCAAACGCACGGCCGGGCGCCCGGTGACCACCGGCGCGGTGTCGGTCAAGGAAGCGCTGGGCCTGGGCGCGGTGCTGGCGCTGCTGGCGTTTGCGCTGGTGCTCGCTACCAACGCCATCACTATCACTTACTCGGTGGGCGCGCTGGCGGTGACGCTGATCTATCCCTATGCCAAACGCTTTGTGTCCATGCCCCAAGCCGTGCTGGGGGTGGCGTTCAGCTTCGGGATTCCGATGGCGTTTGCGGCTGTGCAAGCGAGGGTGCCGCTGCTGGCCTGGGTGTTGATGCTGGGCAATTTGTTTTGGGTACTGGCCTATGACACCGAGTACGCCATGGTGGACCGCGATGACGACTTGACCCTCGGCATGAAAACTTCGGCCATCACCCTGGGGCGCTTCGATGTGCCCGTGGTGATGGCTTGCTACCTGATTTTTATGCTTGTTTGGGCTCTGGCCGGCGTGATGAAAGGGTTCGGTGCTTTGTTTTATATAGCGATTGGCGTGATGCTGGGCCAGGTGGTCTGGCATTACACCCTGATTCGCACCCGCTCACGTGAGGGCTGCTTCAAGGCGTTTCGCCTCAACCACTGGCTGGGGTTCACGCTGTTCGCGGGCATTGCTGCAAGCTACTCGTTGAAATAGCTGGCCGCAGGCTCAAGCTCCGCCAAATTCCTCGCCCAGCTCTTTGGCGCGTTTTTGGGCGGCGTATATTGCATTGATGAACTGGGCCTTGATGTCGTCCTCGTCCATGGACGTGATGGCTGCATAAGTGGTGCCGCCCTTGGAGGTCACGCGCTCCCGCAAGACCTTGGGTGGGTCGCTGGAGGCGTGTGCCAAAGCCCCGGCGCCCACAAAGGTGGCCACGGCCAGCCGGTAGGCCTGGGCCGGGCTCAGCCCCATCTCGGTTCCGGCCGTGGTCATGGCCTCCATGAAATAAAACATGTAGGCCGGGCCAGACCCTGACAGGGCGGTCACGGCGTCGAGTTGCTCCTCGGCCTCCAGCCAAAGCCATTCGCCGGTGGGGGCGATGACCTGAGTGACTTTGTCCTTGTCGGTGGGGGTGACCGCCGGGCGGGCGAACAGGGCGGTGATGCCCTTACCGATCAGCGCAGGGGTGTTGGGCATGGCCCGCACCACGCGCTCGGTGCCCAGCCAACGCGCAATGCTGTCAGAGCGAATGCCGGCGGCCACGCTCAGGTGCAGCGCGCCCTGGCCGAAGGCGCGCACCGCTGCAGCGGCCTCCTTGAAGGTCTGGGGCTTGACGGCCCACACGATCAGCGCAGCCCCGCTCAGGTACGCGCCTGGCGCCTCAATGGCGTCCACACCAAAGCTGGTCTTGAGTTTCTCGCGGGCCTCGGCCCAAGGCTCCACCACGTCGATCTGCTGGGCGGGCAGGCCCTGGTTGATCAGGCCGCCGATGATGGCGCTGGCCATGTTGCCGCCGCCAATGAATGCAATGCGCTCGTTCATGAATGTGCTCCTTGGGGGGGGTAAGGGTCACCCATCTTGCAACCCGTATGCCTGAAGTCTAATGCGCGAACCGTGCCCCCTGCGCCCGAGGTTAGTTGCTGACTGGGCACAACCAGGCCGGTGAGTTGCGGCGTATCACGCCGTTTGACTCACTCCAGCACGGTCTGCCTCACGGCGCGCTCCCAGCGCGCCATCAATTCCTGCGCGCGGGCCGGTGCCAGGGTGGGCAGAAAGCGGCGCTCGGCACACCAGAGGTCGGACAATTCATCCGTGCTCTCGTAAACCCCTGTGGCCAGACCCGCCAAGTAGGCTGCGCCCAGCGCCGTGGTCTCAGTGACCGCCGGGCGAACCACGGGAATGCCCAGCAAGTCGGCCTGGAACTGCATCAGCAGGTTGTTGATGCAGGCGCCACCGTCCACCCGCAATTCGGCCACGGCCACGCCGCCGGCTTGCACGGCGTCCCGGCTCATGGCCTGGAGCAGGGCTGCACTCTGGAAAGCAATGCTTTCCAGCGAGGCCCGCGCGATGTGGGCCAGTGTGCTGCCCCGCGTCAGCCCGGTGATGGTGCCCCGGGCGTCGGGCTTCCAGTAGGGCGCACCCAGCCCGGTGAAGGCGGGCACGACCATCACGCCGCCGGCATCGGGCACGCTTTCGGCCAGGGCCTGCACTTCCCCGCTGTGGGGAATGGCCTGCAAGCCGTCACGCAACCACTGCACCACGGCGCCGCCCACAAAGACGCTGCCTTCCAAGGCAAATTCGGTGAACGCGCTGGCTTGCGCCGCACTGGTGGTGATGAGTCCGTTGTGCGAGGTCTGAAACGTGCCGCCGGTGTGCATGAGCATGAAGCAACCGGTGCCGTAGGTGTTTTTGACCATGCCGGCCTTGAAGCACGCCTGACCAAAGAGGGCGCTTTGCTGGTCGCCAGCCACGCCGCCAATGGGGATGGCATGGCCCAGCAGGTGAGGCGCGACTTCGCCGTAGAGTGCGCTGGACGGTTTCACCTCGGGCATCAGACATTCAGGAATGCTGAGGGCCTGTAGCAGCTCGGTGTCCCACTGGTTGCTGTGCACGTTGAACAGCATGGTGCGAGAGGCGTTGCTGACATCTGTGGCGTGCACGGCGCCGTCAGTGAGGCGCCAGATCAGCCAGGCGTCCACCGTGCCAAAGGCCAACTCGCCGTTGGCAGCCTGCTCCCGGGCATGGGGCACGTTGTCCAGAATCCATTTGAGTTTGGTGCCGGAGAAATAAGCATCCACCAGCAAGCCGGTCCTGGCATGAATGAGGTCGGCCAGACCGCGTTCGCGCAGGTCGATGCAGGTGGGTTCGGCGCGTCGGTCCTGCCACACGATGGCGTTGTGAATGGGTAGACCGGTCTTGCGGTTCCACACCACGGTGGTTTCGCGCTGGTTGGTGATGCCCAGGGCGCGCACCTGGTGAGCGTCAATCCCGGCCTTGGTCAGGGCGTCGCGCGCTGTGGTCAGTTGGGCGCGCCAGATTTCTTGTGGGTCGTGTTCGACCCAACCCGGTTGAGGGTAGATCTGGGTCAATTCCAGTTGGGACTGGGCTACCACGCTGCCGCTGGCGTTGAAGACGATGCTGCGAGAGCTGGAGGTACCTTGGTCAAGGGCAAGGAGGTAGGTCATGGTGGTGGGGTGGATGAGGGGAAAGGTCGGTGGCGGTCACGGCGGGCGATCCGGTTCAGGCCAGGGACACCTCAAGGCGAACCTGGGCTTCAGTCAGCAGGGAAGGAAATGGGTCCGGCGGGGAGGCATCGGTGAACAGGCGGTCAATTTGCGCCAGGGTGGCCACTTCGACCATGGCCGGGCGGTTGAACTTGCTGATGTCGGCGGCCAGCCAGACTTCGCGTGCGTGAGAAATGATGGTCTGCGACACCTTCACCTCGCGGTAATCAAAATCGCGCAGGGAGCCATCCGCCTCGATGCCGGAAATGCCGATCAAGGCAATGTCCACCTTGAACTGCCGTATGAAATCGACTGCAGCTTCTCCCACAATGCCCTGGTCGCGCCCGCGCACTACCCCACCCACAACGATCACCTCGCACTCGGGGTTGGTGCTCAGGACGCTCGCCACATTGAGGTTGTTGGTGATGACCCGCAAGCCAGTGTGCTGGCGCAGCGCGCGGGCGATGGCTTCGGTGGTGGTGCCGATGTTCAGAATGAGTGAGCAGTCATTGGGTACGGCAGCGGCGACCGCGCGGGCAATGCGCTGCTTGCCGTCCGCGTTGAGGCTTTCGCGCTGTTGGTGGGCCATGTTCTGGATGGTCGAGCTGGGCACCCTCACGCCGCCATGAAAGCGTGTCAGCAGCCCTTCGTCTGCGAGGCGTTGCACATCCCGGCGCACGGTTTGCAGCGTCACGCCGAGGGCATCGGCCAGTTGCTCTACCGTGACCGAGCCTTGGGCGCGGACTGCGCCAAGCAAAGTCAGTTGTCTGGGGTTTCGATTCATCGTGTGTTTGTATCCCAAATGTCGCAGCAGGGTGATTTTTTACCGAACAATATCGAATCGAATTCAGTCAATAAATACAAAAACGAAAAAAAGAGAATAATAATTCAATGGGTTGAGTCAATTTACAAGGGACATTTCATGGCCATCGGACAAACCCCACTCTTGACAAGCCGTCCGGAGTTGATCGCCCGCCTGGCGCAAGCCCGTCAGTACGACATCGCTATTGTCGGAGGCGGTGCCACCGGTCTTGGTGTCGCATTGGACGCTGCCGCGCGGGGCTTCAGCGTCGTTTTGGTGGAGTCGGATGACTTTGCCAAGGGCACGTCGTCGCGCTCAACCAAGCTGGTTCACGGGGGTGTGCGGTATCTCGCCCAAGGCAATATTTCTTTGGTGCGCGAGGCTTTGCATGAGCGCACAACCCTGCTTAACAATGCGCCGCATCTGGCGCAACCCCTGCCGTTCATCATGCCGTCTTACCATTGGTGGGAAACCCCGTTCTACGGTGCTGGCCTGAAGATGTACGACGCTTTGGCGGGTAAGGCAGGCCTGGGTAAAACCGAATTTCTGAATCGGTCCGAGACCTTGGCCCAGCTGCCCAAGGCTCAGCCTCTGGGGCTCAAGGGGGGCGTCAAATATTGGGACGGCCAGTTCAACGATGCCCGACTGGCGCTTGCCCTGGCGCGGACTGCAGCCTTGCATGGGGCGCTGCTGGTCAATTATTGCAAGGCGGGTGACCTTCTGTATTCAGATGGACAAATCTCTGGGCTGCTATGCCATGACGCGCTCACGGGGCAGCAATACCGGGTCAACGCCCGATGCGTGGTCAATGCCGCCGGGGTGTGGGTCGATGAACTCAGGCAAAAGGACGGTCTCACCGGGTCAGCGGCCCAACGAGTGAGCGCTCAAGCGATCGTGGCCCCCAGTCAGGGGGTGCATTTGGTGGTTGATCGCGAGTTTTTGGATTCCAACGTGGGACTGATGGTGCCCAAGACGGCGGACGGACGAGTGTTGTTTGCGGTTCCCTGGTTGGGAAAGGTCATTTTGGGGACCACGGATACGCCAAGGTCCGATCTGGATAGGGAGCCATTGCCCTTCAAGGAGGAAATTGAATTCATCCTGGCGGAGTCAGCCCGCTACTTGCACCGTGCGCCGAAGAGATCGGACGTCAAAAGTGTTTGGGTTGGATTGCGGCCGCTCGTGAAGCCTCAGAATGAAGATGGCGAAAGCACCAAAGGGCTGAGTCGCGAGCATACCGTCCTGGTCAGTCGCAGTGGTCTGGTGACGGTGACTGGCGGCAAGTGGACGACGTACCGAGCGATGGCTGAGGATGTGCTGGCGCACTGCATCGACAAGCGCTTGATCGACAACAGGCCAAGCGGTGTGACCGCCAACTTGAAACTGATCGGCGCGGGGCCGATGGTGCAGGCGCAGCGCTCTATCTGTGAGCCCCCCGGTATTCACTCCTACGGCGACGAGCAATTGTCTGTCATGGGCTTGCCTGGGGCAGACACGGTGCTCTGCGAGGGTTTGACAGAGGCCATGGTCCGGTTCGCAGCCCGTTACGAATACGCGGTTCATGTCGAGGACATCCTCGCCCGCAGGTCACGATTGCTGTTTCTCGACGCTCGTTTGGCAGGTGGGTTGGCCGAGCAAGTCGGAGGCATCCTCCAGGGAGAAACAGGCCTGGAGCCCAAAGTCAAGCCATTCCTGGAGCTGGCCAAACACTATCAATACCTGCCTTGATGAAAAGACTTGCGCGCAAGGTCAATAAATCGTGCATAATATATGGCTTCGCTTGAAAAAGTATGAAGTGTCTGCCCAAAGGATGCAATGTGAGTGGTTCATGTTGTGGACGACGGGCCCAAGACTGACTGAATAAGTCGGGTGCCGGTTGAAAAGCCAGTCCTCGCCAAATTTGGTGCAAGTTGGGAATAATTTAAA